>NZ_CAWUDO010000182.1:0-8563 GCF_963920935.1 Nostoc sp. CCY 9925
CCCCAAGACCGCACTGGCTCCCCAAGACCGCACTGGCTCCCCAAGACCGCACTGGCTCCCCAAGACCGCACTGGCTCCCCAAGACCGAACTGGCTCCTCCACTTGGGGAGACCCCAAGACCGCACTGGCTACCCTGCATAGCGCTTTGGGCAGCATGGAGAGTTCTCCAAACCCAGCTTCTCAAAAACCGTCGCATAATTACCTAGCGGGGCTAAATCTCTATCAGGCGTACTTTCTAAGTTTGGTTAGATGAAGGAATTTAAACCAGGCAAACTTTGAGAGCATCGTGCAGTGAGAAGTCCAAAAGACGCCCAGAGTTGTCCGTGGGTCGGCTTCCTCGGCTCAACACAACTTCGGGAGTAGTTTCCCACAACGGTAGGTTGGCTTCCTTTCTTCCGAACTTAGGAAGCCTTGCCTCAGGGCAATTCGTTTCCAGCTTGTTTCTGTAAGCCGTCAAAACCCTTTAAGCTCTTAATCAGGGTAAAAAAGGTGAAAGGGAAAACACAAGAAGGGAAAGGTTAAAAGGAAAAGGGGAAAGGTCTCAACAGTAGTATTTTTCCCCTTTCTCCTTAACTCTTTGTCAACCGACAGGGGTAACTTTTCGCCTTCTTTGGTGAGGGCATACAGGAAAGAACCAGATTAAAAAAATGATGTTTTGACCAAAGGTCGGTTCACTGCATGGAATTTTCAATCGCTACACTCCTTGCCAATTTCACCGATGATAAATTGGTGGCTCGTAAAGTTTTGGAAAAGAAACTTGGTTGTGAAGATGAAAAAAGCTTACAAAAACTTCACATAGCCTTAGATGTTCTGGAAAAAATCGGTATTTTGGTGAAAGAACGGGGCAAGTATCGCCGTGTTTTAGAAGAGGGAATCATCGAAGCAAAACTCCGTTGTTCGAGTAAAGGTTTTTGCTTTGCGATTCAAGATGTGGAAGGTGCTGAAGATATTTACATTCGTGAAAGCCATCTGAGTAATGCTTGGAATGGCGATCGCGTTTTAGTAAGAGTTCTCAAAGAAGGCAGTCGTCGTCGCTCTCCCGAAGGAGAGGTGAAGCTGATTTTAGAACGTTCCAACCACACATTACTGGCACGAATTAAGCAAGTAGAAAGCGGTTTTCGGGCTGTGCCTCTAGACGACCGACTGCTGTTTGAACTCAAGATTCAACCCAATGGTGCGAAATTAGAAGAAGCCATCGATCACCTCGCCCATGTGGAAGTCTTGCGTTATCCCTTAGCTCAATACCCTCCTTTGGGTAGAGTAGTGCAAATTCTCGGCAGCGATGCCGAAGCTGCTGCTGATATAGATTTAGTAACATGTAAACACGACCTTTCACGTACTTTCCCAGATAACGTCGTCGAAGCCGCTGCCAAGTTGCCCAAAAAGCTCTTAAAAGCAGACCTGAAAAATCGCTTAGATTTACGTAAGTTGTTTACCGTCACGATTGAAGGTGTAAATGGAGACACCAGGGTAATCGAAAACGCTTTCAGTTTGGAGAGAAACCCCAGCGGAAATTGGCTTTTGGGAGTTCATATCACTGATATTTCTCACTATGTGCAACCTGATGAAGCCCTAGATAGAGAAGCACTCAAACGAGGCAAATCAGTGTATTTGGGAGAATTAATACTGCCAATGTTGCCACCAACTGTGGCAGAACGCTGTTCTTTAGTACCGGGAAGCGATCGCTTAACCATCTCTTTTTTAATTACCATCGATCCCAAATCAGGACAAATAGTAGAGTGGGAAATTCAACCCAGCGTTATCAACGTTGAGACTGCACTAACTACAGAACAAGCTGAGGAAATTCTTACAGGTGAATTTCACAATCAATCCCCAGAGGTGTTGGAAATACTGCAAAACCTCCGAGCCTTGCAAAGAGATTTAAAACAAGTCAGGTTAAATCGTGGTAGCCTCCAGTTGAATCTGCCGCCCAGCCAAAACCCATATTATGATGAAGGGATTCTAGGGGCTGTGGTGGTAAATGATTTACCAGTGCGATCGCTACTAACTGAGTTGGTGCTGCTAGTTAATCAACTGATGGCAACTCACTTAAACGCCCTTGGTGTTCCGGCTATCTGGCGAGTCCAAGGCACACCTGATATCGAAGATGTTCAGGAAATGCTGAAATTGGCAATCAATTTAGGCGTTGACCTAGCTTTAGATCCAGAAGCGGATATCCAACCTTTAGATTATCAGCATTTGACTAGAGCTTTTAGCGAATCTGCTTCTGAGCAAGTTCTGACGTATTTGTTGCAAGATACTCTCAAACCGTCTGCATATAGCACCACCAAAGGATCTCACTTTGGTTTAGCGCTAGGGCAGTATGTCCACTTTAGTGCCCCTTTGCGGCGTTACCCAGACTTGTTGATGCAGAGAGTGTATTATACACTACTCGAACATGGACGCGATCGCCGTAACACCCGTGTGAGAGAGAAAGTTAACTTGCGCCATTCCTCCAGCCACGCAGAAATTAACTGGAACGTTTTACCCCCAGAATTGCAACAAGAACTGCAAAGCGATTTGACTAGGGTAATTGTCCAAATCAATGACCGAGAAAAAGAAGTCCAAGAAGCCGAAGCTGATTTAGCAGGACTGCAAAAAGCCCAACTGATGAAGCAGCGGATTGGTGAGGTATTTCAAGGCGTGATTACCGGTGTTCAATCCTACGGTTTCTTTGTGGAAATTGAAGTACCAGCAGCTGAGATTGAATCTAGCACTAATCCTGGTATACCCCTGAGAGTAGAAGGATTGGTACACGTCAGTTCTCTCAAAGATGATTGGTATGAATATCGCGCCAGACAGCAAGCACTATTTGGCCGTAAAAATCGCGCTTCCTATCGACTAGGCGATCGCGTCGCCGTACAAGTTAAGAGTGTTGATTACTACCGTCAGCAAATTGACTTGGTAACTGTCGGCAGCGATGGTGTAGCCAAAGGTTTACCTGGCAGTGGCTCTAATGAAGATATCTCAGACCTCTACTTATCAAATGACATTGAACATGACGATTTAGACCCTTATGCTGAGGATGAGTAAATACATTTAGGAATTATGTGTCAAATCAAACTAAACCCCTGATTTTAGGCGTATCGGGCGCATCTGGTCTGATTTACGCCGTTCGCGCTATCAAATTTCTGTTGGAAGCAGAGTATAGTCTTGAACTGGTTGCCTCTAGATCAACTTACATGGTTTGGCAGTCAGAACAGGAAATTCGGATGCCAGCAGAACCAACAGGGCAAGAACAATTCTGGCGAGAGCAAGCAGGAGTCCCACTTTCTGGTAAGCTACGCTGTCATCCTTGGGGTGATGTTGGTGCTGGAATTGCCAGTGGTTCCTTTGCCACTCTGGGAATGATCATTATTCCATGCAGCATGAGTACAGTGGCAAAGCTAACAGTTGGCTTGAGTTCCGATTTACTAGAACGCGCAGCTGATGTCCAACTCAAAGAAGGTCGGAAACTGGTGATTGTCCCCCGCGAAACCCCTTTTAGCTTGATCCATCTGCGTAACTTAACTTCCTTAGCAGAAGTTGGAGTTAGAATTGTCCCCGCCATTCCCGCCTGGTATCACAATCCTCAAACCATTGAGGATTTAGTTGATTTTGTAGTTGCCCGTGCTTTAGATCAATTAGATATTGACTGTATCCCAATTCAGCGCTGGCAAGGGAGGAATTGACATCCTCCCACCCCTTCAAGGGGTGGGATTCCAAGAGGTGATTCTTGGGCTTGTTCTCTCTATGATTCTCTGATGCTTACGGTCAGGCGCAAAGCGTCTAGGTTAAAAAAATATTTTTCCAAAAACACTAGCGCAATGGTAAATCTTTTGCTATATTATATAATCGTGAGACAAAAGGGCGGTTAGCTCAGTTGGTAGAGCGCCTGCCTTACAAGCAGGATGTCATCAGTTCGAGTCTGGTACTGCCCATATTTAAAAAAGCCGCCTTACAGGGCGGCTTTTTAATTGGAAGCATAGTGTAGTGGTAAAACTTACCCAGATTGAGAGCGATCGCATTTGGTATTGGGGTTTGCGATCGCCCAAACTTCCAAGAGTATTTTTTATGAGCCAAAACCAACCAGATAGATTAGACCGGATAGAAGCTGTTTTAGCTGCTGTAGCAACGCAGCAGCAAGCGAATACTAAGGCGATCGCTCAACTAACTCAAGATGTGAATTACGTACGAGAAATCACACTGAATAACATCGAATTAACTCAACAAAATAGAGAACAAGCTGAACGCGATCGCCAAATATTCCAAGACGAGATTCGACGGATTTGGGAATATCTATTGAGGCAAGGAGGTAATGGCAATAATCCCCTGACATAGTGTGACAATGCGTAAATCGTAGAGAGTTAAGTTCTGGTTAAAATGCTGCCAGCAGTATCGAGTATTGCCATCACAAGAAAGTGAATCCATCTAGCGCCACTAGTCAAGTTAGTCGGTGACGATCGCATGGAAAATCTGGAAATTGGTCTGATGGCTCATGCCATCAACCCTGCCAGTCGCTTAATTATTCGCTCTCAAGATCGTCAATTTAGTGAGAATATCGCCTCTCTGTTTCCTTACGCTCAAGTTGTGTGTGGTCCAGCTTTGTCAGCGGAAGTTTTTGCTTGTGCTGCTTTTGGGGAAAACGTTTTGAGCTTGTTTCATTTGAACGCTCAAATAGTTATGGTCACGGAATACAACATCGAAGAAGGCGATACACTCAATGGCTGGCTTTTATCGGAAATCGCTCATGGCTACGGTGTTGTGCCGATTTTGTATCAGAGAGCTAAGCAAGACAATTATTTGTTAATGCCTTGGAATGATGTTAATCTTTGTGCTGGCGATCGCTTGATTGTTCTAGCCGCTAGTAGCAGTTTACAGCGCATTGAATGGGGTGAAATGCTACCTCGGCTTTGGCAAGTACAAATTGAAAATGCTCCAATCGCAAATGCAATTGCTGATGCTGCACAAAAAATTGCTTTGATTACAGGATGTAATTTGGTTACTGCTAAGCAATTGATGAATAATTTACCTAGTCTACTGCCAACACCACTTTATAAGCATCAAGCTCAAGGTCTTGTCCGCGAACTCAAAAAATTACAAGTTTTGGCAAGTGTCATTTTTCTCGGACAATCATCAAATAGCTAAGAGCATTGGACATGAGGTGATGAGGCAGTGTTTAAACTAGAAGTTTAAAGCTCAGATATTCAGCGACGAAGCTCAGATATTCAACGACGAAGCTCAGATATTCAGCGACGAAGCTCAGATATTCAACGACGAACCTCAGATATTCAGCGACGAAGCTCAGATATTCAACGACGAACCTCAGATATTCAACGACGAAGCTCAGATATTCAGCGACGAACCTCAGATATTCAACGACGAACCTCAGAGGTTCAACGACTAAGCTCAGATATTCAACGACGAAGCTCAGAGGTTCAAAAGTTTCATTCTCATCTCCCTCATTTCCTTCCTCCCTCTCATTTTCTTCATCCCCTGCTCCCTTGGTCAATAAATCGTATAGAAAAAGTCTGACTTTTTTTTGATACCATGATAACTCTGACTCATTAAACACCGATTGACGTATGAGCAAAGGTACCTTATTTGATAAAGTTTGGGACTTACACACTGTTGGTACACTTCCCTCAGGGCTGACGCAACTATTTATCGGGCTTCACCTCATTCATGAAGTCACTAGTCCCCAAGCCTTTGCTATGTTACGTGAGAGAAGTTTAAAAGTGCTGTTTCCTGAGCGTACCGTCGCTACAGTAGACCATATTGTGCCTACAGAAAATCAGGCGCGTCCTTTCGTCGATCCCTTGGCAGAGGAAATGATCGAAGCGCTGGAGCAAAACTGTCAAGAAAATAACATAACTTTTTACAATATTGGTTCTGGTAGTCAAGGTATAGTTCATGTCATCGCTCCAGAACTGGGACTCACCCAACCAGGAATGACCATCGCTTGCGGAGATAGCCACACATCAAGTCATGGTGCATTTGGAGCGATCGCATTTGGGATTGGTACTAGCCAAGTCCGGGATGTTCTGGCTTCCCAAACCCTCGCCCTCTCCAAACTGAAAGTCCGCAAAATTGAAGTTAACGGCACTCTCAAGCCTGGTGTTTACGCTAAAGATGTAATTTTACATATCATCCGCACCCTTGGTGTTAAAGGTGGCGTGGGCTATGCCTACGAATTTGCAGGTACTACCTTTGAACAAATGAATATGGAAGAGAGGATGACAGTCTGTAATATGGCGATCGAAGGCGGTGCCAGATGCGGCTACGTCAATCCAGATCGAGTCACCTACGATTACCTCAATGGCAGAGATTTTGCCCCCAAAGGTGCAGATTGGGACAAAGCAGTGGCTTGGTGGGAATCCATCAAAAGTGATGCTGATGCTGAATACGACGATGTAGCGGTCTTTGACGCTGCGGAAATTCTTCCCACTGTTACCTGGGGAATTACTCCCGGTCAAGGTATCAATGTTAACCAGTTTGTTCCTCAGGCGGAAGAACTGCCCGAAGAAGACCGCTTTGTTGCCGAAGAAGCTTACCGCTACATGGATTTATACCCAGGTCAACCCATCAAAGGCATCAAAATCGATGTCTGCTTCATTGGCAGTTGTACCAACGGCAGAATTAGCGATTTACGAGAAGCTGCCAAAATCGCCAAAGGTCGCCACGTTGCTGAAGGAGTCAAAGCTTTTGTTGTCCCTGGTTCTGAACGGGTGAAGCAAGAAGCAGAAGCTGAAGGACTGGACAAAATTTTCCAGGAAGCTGGATTTGAATGGCGCGAACCTGGGTGTTCCATGTGTCTGGCGATGAATCCTGACAAACTACAAGGAAGACAAATTAGCGCCTCCTCTTCTAACCGTAACTTTAAAGGAAGGCAAGGTTCCTCCTCTGGTCGCACATTATTAATGAGTCCGGCAATGGTAGCTACTGCCGCTATTAAAGGCGAAGTCTCAGACGTGCGCGAGTTGTTGTAATTTTGGGCATGGGGCATTAAAAAGTCAAAAGTCAAAAGATTCTTTTCTTTTTAATGAGTGCTTTTTACCTTTTGGCTTCCTCTTCCCCATCTCCCTCATCTTCCCCCAGTCCCCAGCGATGCACTGAGCTTGTCGAAGTGTCCCCAGTCCCCAATCCCTAAGTTTATGGTGAGTGAAGTTAAAACAGTTTCAGGGCGCGGTATACCTTTAGTGGGTAATGATATAGATACCGATCGCATTATTCCCGCCCGTTATTTAAAAGCCGTTACCTTTGATGGGTTAGGCGAAGGTGCGTTTATCGATGACCGCAAAGCATTAAACGGTGAACATCCCTTTGACCAACCCCAGTACCAAGGGGCAAAGATTTTAATAGTTAATAGAAATTTTGGCTGTGGTTCATCACGAGAACACGCACCGCAGGCGATCGCTAAATGGGGAATTCAAGCACTAATTGGTGAAAGTTTCGCCGAAATCTTTTTCGGTAACTGTGTGGCAATGGGTATACCTTGCCTAACAGCCGATGCTGCTAATGTCAAACAATTGCAAGAATTAGTAGCCGCCAATCCCGAAGCAAATGTAACAGTGAATCTGGAAACTTTGCAAGTACAAATTGGTGATTTTACAACACCAGTTTTCATTAATGAAGGTACAAGAAGCACCTTCATTTCTGGTACCTGGGATGCTTGCGGTCAGTTAGTAGCTAACGCAGATCAAGTTCGGACAACAGCTGCAAAATTGCCTTACGTCGGTTGGGGAAATTTAGCTGCGAGTTAGCATTAAACCTCTGAAGAAATATAGCGGAGTGGGGAATAGGGAGTATTGATATGTAGCACAATACGCTTGGGATAAGCCCAAAACCCTCATGTAGAGACCTGACTTTTCACGTCATGTGGAAAAGCTAACGCAAAACCTAACCCCCCAGCCCCCTTCCCTAGTAGGCTATCCATTAGTCACATCTTTCTTTACAATCTTGAAACGTTTGTTTTGTAAGCATCTTAAACACTGAGGTGTGAGGCATACTTGACAAATTGGCTCTTAATATTCTCGCTAAAATTAGGTTTTTATTGAGAATTAACAACAGACCAATAAGGGTTGTAAGAAACGTGAGTGAATACTCTCGCAAATGTTGAGAAAGATCCGGGTAATGGATAGCCCTAGTAGGGAAGGGGGAGAAATCAAAGCCTCTCTCCTTGCAGGGGAGAGGTTTGGAGAGGGGTTTTCCAGATACCGTGAAAAGTCAGATGTAGAGACGCGATTTATCGCGTCTTCAAAGACCGATTATTCACACAAATAACCCTTAAGTAAAAACACGTTTGCCCTGGCGAATGGAATTCGCGGCTATACAGGCAAAAGCTACCGATCCTGGGTTTCAAATTCTTAGAGTCCGCGTAGGCGGACTTCGTTTGTGTAGCTGCGATTTCTAATCGCCTGGTATATTTGCAAAGGTGAGATGCTCCCATTGATATATAGCAGTCAGATTTGATTTTTGAAAAAATCTATTGCCTATTCACTTTTTTCTTGACAACTTCCGTTAAAGTCAAACGCAAATTTCTCACAAACAATAAAAAATCAATTCACATCGCTTGATGTAAGAC
>NZ_CAWUDO010000183.1:0-8514 GCF_963920935.1 Nostoc sp. CCY 9925
CTAATGACTAATGACTAATGACTAATGACTAATGACTAATGACTAATGACTAATTCAAAATAGTATCAGCTTGCACCAGCATAAAAAATTTGTTTTGCTGTTAAATTTAAGTTTGGAAAAGTTGGTGATTGGATACGCTCATCACCTCGAAATTTATTAATCTGATATTCACCTTCGTCTAAAGAACAAACTAAGATAGTTGGTTGTTTGGGCTTACCAATAAATTCTCTACCGCCTAATGCAGCATAGTCTACAATCCAGTATTCAGGAATTCCCATTTCCTCATAGTCAGCGTATTTTTTGTGATAATCATCACGCCAATTAGTACTGACTACCTCCACAACTAAAGGAATAGATGCGGCTTGGTTTACAGTCGATGCTTTTTTCCACAAAGGTTCATTTATTAAATTGGGTTGATTAAGTATCAAGATATCTGGTGAATAAGCTGATTCGTTTTCTAGTGGTTTGATGAATACTGTTTTGGGAATAATATAAGGAAGATTTAAGCGGTCAAATTCAACACTCAATTTTCTAACTAAAAATCCTGTAACCTCTTCATGGTCGCCTGTTGGTTGTGCCATTTCAACAATTACTCCATCATGGAGTTCATAACGTTTTTGTGAGTTGTCTGGATACTGAGCAATAAATTCATTGAATGTAACTAGTTTGCGTAAGGTTTGAGTCATGGCTTTATTTAAGGGAGTGAGGAATAGGGAATGAGGTGAGTTGAAATGGCTAAACCCAAAGATAACCCGAAAACTTCACAACCGTTTACCACCGATAAAGAATAAGGTGTTTTGCATTTAACTTGCACATTGACAGTTGACAGTCAACAGTTAACGCTCAACAACCACTCCTGTTGGTTATGCTTTTTTTGCACGCATTAGCTTAACCATTGAGCTAGTGATAAATTTCTTTGTTTTGCCCAGGACTTACGCAAAAATAGCCAAAAAGATTAATTTATCGAACCGCCAAGACGCCAAGAACGCCAAGATTTCGTAGAGTTTGCGTAAGTCCTATTGCCTTAAGAGTAGAAGCTTCCGCTTTGCTGTAGTAAGGGACTTTCAACGAAAAAAATATTCCATAGTAGGGGCTTTACAGCTGTAAAGCCCCTACAAATGTACAAATACAGCAGATTGCAAGTAAGTGAGGTACAAAATTCAGGACTGATTTATCAAATATAAACAGTGTTTACCTCTTCCCTCCTGCCTCCTGCCTTCTGCCTCCTGCCTCAAAACCCGTAACTTTGTACTTCATGCAAATGAAAATTGCTGTAATTTGGGATAATTTATTTTCTGGAAGTCCCTAACTTCTGTCTTCGCGTTTTGTCTTACGCGCAGCCTGTAAAACTTTCCGCCTTCCTTGTAAGAGCTTCTGCCTTGACGTTTCAGTATAACGCGCAGCCTGTGAGACTTTCCGCTTTCTTTGTAAGAGCTTCTGCCTTGACGTTTCAGTATAACGCGCAGCCTGTAAGACTTTCCGTCTTCCTTGTAAGAGCTTCTGCCTTGACGTTTCAGTATAACGCGCAGCCTGTAGCAACTTCCGTTTTGAGGATAGCTAGGAATATCAGATGGCTAGAGGTATTTGTAAAAGCCAAAACAACATGCGCCTCTGTGGTTCGATTTTCCGTAGCCTGTGCGTAAGTCCTGAATTCTTTAAAACAAATACAATAAAGTTTCCTTAATGTTGTTGCCAGTTGCGCTTTTGCAACTTTGTTTGCCACGACTCAATGTATGTGTAAAAAACCGGCGTTAAATAAAGTGTGAGGAACTGCGAAAATACTAACCCGCCAACTACAGCTAAACCAAGGGGACGGCGTGTATCTGCTCCGGCTCCCAAACCAAGGGCGATGGGTAATGTGCCCATGAGTGCTGCCATTGTGGTCATCATGATTGGGCGGAATCTCACTAAGCAGGCTTGATAAATAGCATCATAGGGAGTTTTGCCTTTGTGACGAGCTTCAATTGCAAAGTCAACCATCATGATCCCATTTTTCTTGACAATGCCAACCAGCAAAATAATGCCCACGAAGGCATAAATATTCAAGTCAACTTTAAACAGTAACAAAGTCAGCAGTGCGCCAAACCCAGCGGATGGTAAGCTAGAAAGGATGGTCAGCGGGTGAATGAAGTTCTCGTAGAGAATCCCCAACACAATATAAATTACTAATATGGCAACCAGCAGTAGCAGTCCTAAACCCTGAATTGAAGACTGGAACGCCTGCGCTGAACCCTGAAAGCCTGTACTAATGGTAGCTAGTAGCGTTTGACGGGCGAGTTGTTCAATTTTAGGGGTGACATTACTGAGTGATATTCCTGGCTTGAGATTAAAAGAGAAGGTGACGGAAGCTAGCTGCCCTTTATGGTTAATGGTCAGTGGCCCTACATCCTTAGTCAAAGTTGCTACAGCATTGAGAGGTACAAGTTGTCCATTGGGGGCGCGAACCGAGAGCAAGTCTAAGGCATTGGAATTTTGTTGATATTTTGGTTCCACGCCCATAATCACTTGATACTGGCTATCGGAGGCGTAGATGGTGGAAACTTGGCGAGTCCCGTAGGCATTACTCAGGGCAGTTTCAATTTGATTAGCAGTCAAACCGAGAGCTGAAGCTTGGTTGCGGTTGATGTCTACTTTGACTTGGGGATTTTTGATTTGCAGGTCACTGTTGACATCTTGCAGTTCAGACAGGTTGCGGAGTTGATTTTCTAAAAGTGGGGCGTATTGGTAAAGTTCTTGAATGTTGGGACTTTGGAGAGTGTATTGATACTGCGCTTTTGTCTGTTGTCCACCGATATTAATGGCGGGGGGATTTTGCAAGAAGACCTTGATTCCAGGCACAGTTGACAACTTCGGTCGCAGTTCCTCAACTATTTCATCAGCACTGAGATGACGCTCATGGCGGGGCTTGAGTTCGATTAAAAGTCGTCCGCTGTTAGCAGAAGCATTTGGCCCCCCAGCCCCGACGCTGGAGTTTATGGAATCGATATTAGGATCTCGGTAAGCGATCGCAGCTACAGCCTGTTGATGTTTTACCATTTGATCAAAGGAGATATCTTCTGATGCTTGAGTCGTTGCAGTGATTTGTCCAACATCAGCATTGGGCACAAATCCCTTGGGCACAACTATAAATAGATAGACTGTCGCTAAAAGAATCGCTCCCGAAATCACCATCGTTGTCCGGTGATACTTCAGCGACTTCTTCAAACTCCAATCGTATCCCCGCAACAACAAATCAAAGAAACTTTCCGAAATATTGTAGAGACGAGTCTGGAAATTTTGGATTTTAGATTTTGGATTTTGGATTTGGGCATCGGGCATTTCTCCCCCTGCTTCCCCTGCTTCCCCTGCCTCCACTACCTCCCCTGCCTCCCCTGCTCCCTCATGATGAGGTGGACGCAAGAATCTGGAACACAGCATTGGCGTTAAGCTCAGGGAAATTGCGCCAGAAACTAAGATGGCAACGCTGATGGTAATGGCAAACTCACGGAACAGTCGCCCCAGAATGCCTTCCATGAAAAGCACAGGGATAAATACTGCTACCAAGGAAATGGTCATAGATAAAATTGTGAAACCAATTTCTCTAGAACCATTCAGGGCTGCTTCCATGCGGCTCTCACCCATCTCCATGTGGCGGACAATATTTTCTAGCATGACTACGGCATCATCCACCACGAAACCCACTGATAAAGTTAATGCCATCAGCGATAGGTTATCGAGGGAAAAGCCCAGCACCAGCATAACTGCAAAGGTCGCCACAATTGATAGCGGTACTGCCAAACTGGGAATGACTGTGGCCGAGATATTGCGAAGGAATAGAAAGATTACCAGTACTACCAAAGCGATGGTGAGTAACAGCGTGAATTGTACATCATCTACGGATTCGCGAATTGATTGAGAGCGATCGTAGAGAATATTCATGTTCACAGCCGCCGGAATCTGTTTTTGGAAGGTGGGTAGGAGTTTCTTAATTGCATCCACCACTTGGACAGTATTAGTTCCCGGTTGGCGCTGAATTGCCAAAACGATCGCCCGCACGCCAAAATTTTGGATTTTGGACTGCTCCTTACTCCCGTTCTTCGTAGGAAAATACCAGCTGGCAATCTTATCATTCTCCACGCTGTCCAGCACTTGACCGAGTTCACCTAGCTGCACAGGTGCGCCGTTTTGATAAGTTACAGCTAGGGAGCGATAGTTAGCTGCATCATTGAGTTGACCGTTTGCTTGAATTGTATAATTCTGCTGCTGCCCGTAAAGTGTGCCTGTTGGTAGGTTAACATTTCCGTTAGCGATCGCATCAGCTACTTCATCAATTCCTATACCTTTAGCACTTAATGATTCCGGGTCAAGCTGAATCCGCACCGCATACTTTTGCGAACCGTACACCTGCACTTGCGCCACCCCATCCACCATCGACAGACGTTGTGCCAAAAGCGTTTCGGCGTATTTATCTACAGTTGAAAGCGGCAAAATAGATGAATTTAAAGAGATGTAGAGGACTGGCTGATCTGCCGGATTTACCTTGCGGAAAGAAGGGGGATTAGGCATATTAGTCGGCAACTGCCTAGCTGCTTTAGAAATAGCAGACTGCACATCCTGTGCTGCCCCGTCAATATCTCGATTGAGGTCAAATTGCAGCGTCATCTGTGCGCTACCCAAAGAGCTGGTAGAGTTCATTGAACTCAATCCAGCGATGCTAGAAAACTGCTGCTCTAAAGGAGTTGCAACCGAAGAAGCCATCGTTTCTGGACTGGCTCCAGGCAGATTTGCCGTTACCTGTAATGTCGGATAATCCACATTGGGCAGGTCACTAACGGGTAGCTGTTGGTAACTCATTAGCCCAAATATTAAGATGCCAACCATCACTAGGGTTGTCATGATTGGACGCCGGATGAATAGCTGAGAAATGTTCATCTTAGTGATTAGTCATTTGTCATTAGTCATTAGTCATTAGTCATTAGTCATTAGTCATTTGTCATTTGTCATTTGTCATTTTTCCCTCTGCCCCTGTGCCTTCTACTTGGGGTTTCACCTGCACTGTGGCGCCAGGTACTAGGTTGAATTGTCCATCGGTGACGATTTGCTCACCTGGTTGCAACCCTTGTTTAATCGCCGTTTCGTTGCCAATGGTGTCGCCTACGGTAACTGGGCGCATTTCTGCTGTTTTGTCGGCTTTAACTACGAATACAAACTGCCCCTGCTGTCCAGTTTGGACTGCTTGGGAAGGCACGGTTATGACATTCGGTTTTTCGGTTAGCTTGAGGACTACGTTGACAAACTGCCCTGGAACCAGGCGATCCTCTGTATTGGCAAAGGTGGCTTTCAGTTGAATTGTGCCTGTTTGGGTATTGAGTCCGCTATCTACAAAGGTGAGTTCACCCCGTATCGGACGCGCTGTGTCTTTCGGAGGTATGGCACTGACTTCTAACTTGCCGTTAGCACTGTACTTCTTCAAATCTGGCAGCAATCTTTGGGGAATGGAAAAGGTAACGTAAATTGGGCGGATTTGACTGATGGTAATTAAAGGATCGGTGGCATTGGCTTCTACCAAGTTGCCTTGAGTTAGCTTTAGACTACCTGTGCGTCCAGTAATTGGTGAGTAAATGGAACTGTAGGAAAGCTGGATTTTGGCATTGTCGATCGCAGCTTCATCTGCTGCTACTGCTGCTTTGGCATTTTGTACATCTGCTTGGGCTGCCACCACGGCTGCTTGAGCGTCTGCTACTCCATTTTGGTCTGCGTTAACTGTTGCCCGTTGAGCATCAGCTGTCGTCTGGAACTGATCCGCCTGTTCTTTACTGATTGCCCCTTCTTGAAGTAAGCTGTTGTATCTCTTCGCCTGGACATCTGCATTTTTGGCTTGGGCAACATCCTTAGCTACATTCGCTTTTGCTTGGTTGACTTGGGCGATCGCTTTGGTCACATTTGCCTGTGCCTGTTTCACCTGCGCCAAATCTTTGGCTTTGGCAGCATTAGCTTGCATCAGGGCTGCTTCCAAGGAACGAGAATCAATTTTAAATAACAAGTCTCCTTTTTTCACATTCTGTCCTTGCTGAAAATAAACCCCGGTAAGTTGTCCACCTACCTGTGACTTGACAGATACCGTAGAATATGCTTCGACTATTCCCGTAGCCGAGAACTGTATGGGAATAGTCTTTTGAGTTGCAGTAGCAATCACCACTGGCACAGCTCGGTTTTTACCTGCTTGTTTGCCACTTGATTGAGCGTCAGTTGCATTACAAGCAGCACACAAGTAGGTAAAACCCAGCAGCAGTAGCCATAACCGTCCTCTTAAAATCAAGCCATAAAAACGAGGAATGTTTTGAGCAACTATAGATAAAAGCTTTGTCGTCTGAACGGAGATTAAACAACGCATATCAACAATCAGGGGAAAGGGGAAGCACAGATACGTAGTGGTAAAGTTGTGGTTTTACTAGAGTCAGCCAGAACCAAGCGACTGCATTAGCGATCGCCTATTTTTAGTCAATTAGGACTTACGCAAAAACTCTCTGAAACTCTTATTTCTTTGTGTCCTACCCTGCGGGAAGCCACTTCGTGTCTATGCGTCCTTTGCAGTTCGTTATTTCATGATTTTGCGTAAGTCCTGTCAATACTTAATTATTAGAAGGAGTGTCACCCATTCCCTAAAGGGCAGGGTTTGTTGCCAGACATTGCATTTTTCGCAAAGCAAAATTCTGCAATCAATTTTAGTAGATTAACTTAATATTAGCTGCTCTAAATATTAGCATACTAATAATTTATTTTTTAGCCTAGCTCTTAAGAGAGAAATTTGTGTGAACCTGGTTTGACTTTCGTATGAATATGTTGTGACATTTGTAAAAAATTAAAGATAATTAAATCACAAACATCTGATTATTTATAATTACTGCTAACTAGTAACTTTATATATCAATACGCTTAGTATTAAGGCTAAAACTCTTTGTCAAAGTCAATTTTTTTTAACGAACCGCAAAGAACGCATAGACACGAAGTGGCTTCCCGCAGGGTAGGACGCAAAGGAAGAGAAGAAAGAAATGCTTAACTGAACTGTATTGCTTTATATATAAGACTGCGATTTTATTTATGAATTTAGCTGTGTAGCAAGATATTTATGAAAGATTAAAGTGTATGGAATTTTGATAAATTAAATATGGTTGCTATATCTTGGTTAAGAAGATAGGACTATTATTTGATTATTGAACTTACTAGGGAATTACTGGGCTTCTCTAATGTTTGCCAGCCGCCCAACACGCCATTGGAGCCTTTTGATTTATCCTGTTTTGGAAGCACAAACTACGGTGTTAGTTCTTGTGCGACAATTTTATATACAGGACTTACGCAGACTCTACGAATCCTTAGCCTCTTCTCTAGGAGACGCTACGCCTTCACGTAGTATCTCCTAGAGAAGGCGGTTCGATATCAATTAAGCTTTTTGGCAATTTTGGCGTAAGTCCTGATATAGTTCAATATTTTGTTCAAGCAGCACAAATAAAAGGGGTAGGTTTAGAACCCACCCCTTTTGTTTGTGATATGCTGCGCCCAACGGCTGTTGCTATCAGCTTTAAACTATCAACTAAATCCACCATATCTTCTAAAGAAAGTGCTTGACGGGCATCAGAAACAGATTTTTCTGGTTCTGGGTGACACTCAATTATTAACCCATCTGCGCCGCAAGCGATCGCAGCCCTAGCTACAGGTGCTACCAATTCCCGTTTACCCACAGCATGGGAAGGATCTACAATCACAGGCAGGTGAGTTATTTGTTTGAGTGCTGCTACTGCGCCTAAATCTAGGACGTTGCGGGTGTAATCATCGAAACTGCGGATACCCCTTTCGCACAACACCACATCAGGATTGCCGTGGCTGAGAATATATTCAGCCGCCATGACAAATTCTTCAATTGTCGCTGCTAAACCGCGCTTGAGTAATATCGGTTTACCAGCTTGCCCTAAAGCTTTGAGCAAATCGAAGTTTTGCATATTGCGGCTACCAACTTGCAGCATATCAGCGTGGGTGGCGATCGCTTCAATTTGGGAAATTGACATCACCTCCGTGACGACTGGCATATTGTAATGCGATCGTACCCTGGCCAAAATTTCCAATCCCGACTCGCCCATACCCTGGAAAGCGTAGGGAGATGTACGGGGTTTGTAGACACCACCACGCAAGGCTTGTACCGATGCAGTACATAGCTTTTGCGCCACTGTCTCCATTTGTTCCCAACTTTCAACGGTACAGGGACCACCGATAATTACCAATTCTTTACCACCGAAAGCAACTTTTTCTGAAACTTTAACGATTGTCTGGTGATTTGGATGAGATTGTGCAGCAAGTTTAGCGTTAATCATGGTTTAATTCTCGTGAAAAATTAAGTATTGGGGATTGGGGATTGGCGATTGGGGATTGGCGATTGGCGATTGGGTACTGGATATGTAAGAAAACAGTCTTTAGCCCTAGTTCCTAGTCAATACTTGTCGGGTTTTGGGGAAAAGGGGAAGGGGAAAGGGGGAAAGAAAA
>NZ_CAWUDO010000184.1:0-8229 GCF_963920935.1 Nostoc sp. CCY 9925
AATGACTAATGACTAATGACTAATGACTAATGACTAATGACTAATGACTAATGACAAAATTATAATTTCATAGCGATCGCTAATGCTGCTTCCAATTGTTCTTGGGTCAAAGTAGTTAAAATAAACACTTCTTGCACCGTTTTACCCTGCCGTGCGATGACTTTATAGCCTCCGCGAATTGGTATTGAGACGCGGAGTTGCATTTTTGGGCAATGACCTTTTACCCGCCCAATCACTCCCGGCGTCACAGTTTGGATGCCATCCTGCTGACACAGACGTTCTAAAATAGGGATCAAACCGGAAATGTGTGTCGAGTGATTCCAAACTAGTCTGGCGGTTTTTTGGGAAGCTGTGCGGTCAGGATCTGCGGTGGGTTTGCCCATGATGATTAAGCTGCTTCTAGGGGTGCCATTGTCAAACCTGCACGGCGCAGCTGCTGGTGATAAAGTTCCGCAGGTTCTTGGGGACCAACCCAGACGATCGCTTGACCTTCATAGTGTACCTGATTAGTCAAATCCCAAGCGCGATCGCCGCTCATTCCTGGAATATATTTCATCAAACACTCGGCTACATGTTGGAATGTATTAAAATCGTCGTTTAATACAATCACTTTGTAATTCGGATAAGTCTTGCGGACAACTTGATTAGACCGTTCAGGAGCTACAGTTGGTGCTGTGGCCATCCCGTAAACATCTGCTGAAAGTGTCGTAACCATAGAAGAGTTAGGGAACAGGATTTTACAAAACTACATTATAAATAACTAGTTTAGTGCATTGTCTGGGCATTGGGCATTGGGCATCCCTTCGGCTTCGCTCAGGGCAAGTGGGCATTGGGCATGGGGCAAAAGGCAAGGGGCAAGGGGCAAAGGGCAAGGGGCAAAGGGTAAACGAAAGATCCCTCCTTTTCCCTTTTCCCTTAGCGAAGCCATCTCCCCAGTCCCCAGTCACCAGTCACTGTTACCGATACAGCCAAACACGCAAGAGTGAGAGCAATTGTTCGGTATCTACGGGTTTGGTGATATAGTCTGATGCTCCTGCTTCAATGCACTTTTCGCGATCGCCTTGCATGGCTTTGGCGGTGAGTGCAATAATCGGCAAGGATTGAAAGCGATTGTTTTGACGAATTTGACGTGTTGTTTCGTAACCGTCCATTTCTGGCATCATTACGTCCATTAAAACGACATCAATATCTGGTGTACTTTCTAACAAAGTAATTCCTTCTCTGCCGTTTTCAGCATATAACACCTGGATTTGATAACGCTCTAACATACTTGTGAGAGCGAAGATATTCCGCACATCGTCGTCTACAATTAGTGCTTTTTTGCCGATGAGTAAGTGGTCTCTGGAATGGAGTTGTTCGAGGATTTGTCGCTTGGGTTCTGGCAAATTTGCTTGGACTCGGTGTAAGAATAAGGCTGTTTCATCCAAAAGACGTTCGGGCGATCGCACATCTTTTATAATGATTGTCTCTGCAATGCGTCTGAGTTCGGTTTCTTGAGCTTTGCTAATTTCTCTACCTGTGTAGACAATAATTGGCAGAGATTTACCGTTTGGTAAAAGCTTGATTTGCTCGATGAGTTCAAACCCGGTCATGTCTGGTAGCCCTAAATCGAGGACGAGACAATCAAAATGCTGGGTGCGGATGGCTTCGATGGCTGCTGCACCTGTGGCGACGGCGGTGGTAGCAACGTCGCTGTTGCCAATTAACTCGACAATGCTATGGCGTTGGGTGTCGTCGTCTTCCACTACCAGTAGATTTTTCACTTGGCGTTCGACGAAACCTTTAATTCTACCCAGCGCTTCCGATATTGTCTCACTAGTTAATGGTTTTTGCAGATATGCGATCGCTCCTAGTTGCAAACCGCGCTGTCTACCTTCCTCAACGCTCATGATGTGTACGGGAATGTGACGAGTATTGGAGTCATGTTTGAGACGATCTAATACTGTCCATCCATCCATTTCGGGCAATCTGATGTCTAGCAAAACGGCTGAAGGTAAAAATTGCTGGGCTAGCATCAAGCCTGTGGTGCCAGTTTGGGCAGTTATTACCTTAAATCCGTGCTGTTGCGCCATATCTAGAAGGATACGGGCAAAGTTAAGGTCATCTTCGACAATTAATAATACGCGATCGCCGAGATTGATTGTAGTGCGATCGTCATTAATCAGTGGGGACTGGGGAGGTGAAGAAGACGTGGGGAGGGGGAGACGCGGGGAGGGGGAGAAAGAAGAAGACGCAGAGAATCGCTCAAATATTCTCTCCATTTCCCCGCGTTTTTGCGCCCCCGTGTCCGCGTGTCCTGCGCCTTGTGGTAAATAGAATGTAAACGTGCTACCTTGACCGGGTTGACTAACTAATTTGATTTCGCCGCCAAAGAGACGGGCAATTTCGCGGCTAATTGATAAGCCTAATCCCGTACCGCCGTATTTGCGACTGGTAGAGCCATCAGCTTGCTGAAATGCCTCGAAAATGACTTTTTGTTTCTCAAGGGCAATGCCAATACCTGTGTCGGTGACTGAGAAGGCAATCACTGACTGGGCGCGATTTAAGCTTTCGTGGTCGGAACTCCATCCTTGCTGCGCTACCGCAACCCGCAAGCGGACTTCTCCTTGCTCGGTAAATTTAAAAGCGTTGGAGAGGAGATTTTTCAATACCTGTTGTAAGCGTTTGACATCTGTATAAATGCTGAGTGGCAATTCGGGAAGAAATTCAATTGTGAAAGCAAGTCCTTTGCTGTTGGCTATTTGCCGGAAAGTGCGCTCAATTTGCTCGCCCAATTCAACCAAAAGCATTTGGGTCATTTCAATTGACATGGTTCCAGATTCAATTTTGGCGAGGTCGAGAATGTCGTTAATCAACGCCAATAAATCTGTACCTGCTGAGTAAATTGTCTGGCTGTATTCGACTTGTTTGTTATTGAGGTTGCCATCAATGTTATCTGCTAATAGCTTGGCCAAAATTAACAAGCTATTCAGGGGTGTCCGCAATTCATGGGACATGTTGGCAAGAAACTCTGATTTGTATTTTGACGAGAGGGCCAGTTGTTCTGCTTTTTCTTCCAAAGACGTTCTCGCTTGTTCGATTTCACGATTTTTGCGTTCGACTTCTTTCTTCTGTTGAGCCAGTAATTCTGCCTTTTCTTCTAATTCGGCGTTGGTTTGTTGCAGTTCCTCCTGCTGTCCTTTGAGTAAATCTTCCGAGGCTTTGAGTGATTGGGCTTGTTGTTCTAGGCGTTTGTTGGTTTCCCGGAGTTCATTTTGCTGGGTTTGTAGTTCTTCAGCCAATGATTGCGACTGCTTGAGTAATTCTTCAGTTCGCATGGAAGCAGCGATGGTGTTGAGGACGATCGCTATACTTTCTGTAAGCTGGTCGAAGAATGTCAAGTGGATTTCGCTAAAGCGGCGGAAGGACGCTAACTCAATGACTGCTGTGACTTGTCCTTCAAAGAGTACGGGTAAGACTACGGCATTCAAAGGCGTAGCTTCTCCTAAACCAGAGCCAATTTTGATATAGTCATTTGGCACTTCTGTGAGCAGAATTCGCTCTTTTTCTAAGGCGCATTGTCCCACCAAACCTTCACCCATGAAAAAGCGATTAGCTAGATGTTTGCGTTCGCGATAGGCGTAGCTACTAATTAGTTTCAAATACGTGCTATTATTATCCACCGCATCCATCAGGTAGAATACGCCGTGTTGCGCTCCTACTAAGGGCGCGAGTTCTGAGAGAATTAATTTTGATACGGTTTCTAAGTCTCGCTGACCTTGGAGCATTCGGGTAAATTTAGCGAGGTTAGTTTTCAACCAGTCTTGTTCGGTGTTTTTCTGGGTTGTTTCTCGCAGATTGGCAATCATCTGGTTGATGTTGTCTTTGAGGATGGCAACTTCCCCTAGTGCTTCGACGGCGATGGAACGAGTTAAATCACCTTTAGTTACAGCTGTAGCAACTTCGGCGATCGCTCGCAACTGGGTTGTCAATGTAGCAGCGAGTTCGTTGACGTTATCCGTCAAGTCTTTCCAAGTTCCAGCCGCCCCAGGTACTCTGGCTTGTCCGCCTAATTTTCCTTCGATTCCCACTTCCCGCGCTACTGTGGTTACCTGGTTGGCAAAGGTGGCTAGGGTATCAATCATCTCGTTGATGGTTTCTGCCAAAGTTTCAATTTCACCCTTGGCGTCTAGCATGAGTTTGCGTTTCAAGTCGCCGTTCGCAACTGCGGTGACAACTCTAGCAATACCCCGCACCTGTGCCGTTAAGTTCCCCGCCATCGAGTTTACGTTGTCGGTTAAATCTTTCCAGGTGCCTGCAACACCTTGGACTTGGGCTTGTCCGCCCAACTTACCTTCGGTTCCCACTTCCCGCGCCACCCGCGTTACTTCCGAGGCAAAGGAACTGAGTTGATCCACCATTGTATTAGTGGTGTTCTTCAAGTCCAAAATTTCGCCTTTGGCATCCACAGTAATTTTCTTGGAGAGGTCGCCGTTAGCCACCGCCTTGGTAACTTCGGCGATGTTGCGGACTTGTCCGGTGAGGTTCCCCGCCATTGAGTTTACGTTGTCCGTTAAATCTTTCCAGGTGCCGGCAACCCCTCTGACGTAGGCTTGCACGCCGAGTTTTCCTTCGGTTCCCACCTCCCGCGCTACCCGCGTTACCTCACTGGCAAAGGAATTAAGTTGATCCACCATTGTGTTGATGGTGTTCTTGAGTTCCAGAATTTCGCCCTTCACATCAACGGTGATTTTCTTAGAAAGGTCGCCGTTAGCTACCGCCGTTGTCACTTCGGCAATATTCCGCACCTGGGCTGTCAAGCTTCCCGCCATGAAGTTTACACTGTCGGTCAAGTCCTTCCAAGTCCCGGCTACTCCCTTAACTTCGGCTTGGACGCCCAACTTGCCTTCGGTTCCCACTTCCCGCGCTACCCGCGTCACCTCACTGGCAAAGGAATTGAGTTGATCCACCATTGTGTTGACGGTGTTTTTCAACTCCAAAATTTCACCTTTGACATCAACGGAAATTTTCTTCGAGAGGTCGCCATTAGCTACAGCAGTTGTGACGGCGGCGATATTTCGCACTTGTGCCGTTAAGCTTCCCGCCATGAAATTTACGCTGTCGGTTAAGTCTTTCCAGGTACCAGCCACGCCACGCACATCGGCTTGTACACCCAGTTTACCTTCACTGCCTACTTCCCGTGCAACCCTTGTAACTTCACTTGCAAAGGAGTTGAGTTGATCCACCATGATATTGATGGTGTTTTTCAACTCTAGAATTTCCCCTTTGACAGCAACAGTAATTTTCTTAGAAAGGTCACCGTTGGCGATCGCAGTGGCAACTTCCGCAATGTTTCGTACTTGGTCGGTCAAGTTCCCCGCCATTAAGTTTACATTGTCGGTCAAGTCTTTCCAAGTCCCAGCCACTCCCCTGACTTCAGCTTGCACGCCCAATTTTCCTTCGGTTCCCACTTCCCGCGCTACCCGCGTGACTTCCGATGCAAAGGAACTCAGTTGATCCACCATTGTATTAATGGTGTTTTTCAACTCCAAAATTTCGCCTTTGACATCCACAGTGATTTTCTTGGAAAGGTCACCATTCGCCACAGCCGTTGTCACGTCGGCAATGTTCCGCACCTGTGCCGTTAAACTTCCCGCCATGAAGTTCACGCTGTCAGTTAAATCTTTCCAAGTACCAGCTACACCCTTAACATCTGCTTGTACGCCGAGTTTCCCTTCACTGCCCACCTCTCTGGCAACCCGCGTCACTTCCGATGCAAAAGAACTGAGTTGATCCACCATGATATTGATGGTGTTTTTCAACTCCAGAATTTCACCTCTAACATCAACGGTGATTTTCTTCGAGAGGTCACCGCTGGCGATGGCAGTTGCAACTTCGGCAATATTTCGCACTTGTCCGGTGAGGTTACCTGCCATTAAGTTAACGTTATCCGTTAAGTCTTTCCAAGTCCCCGCCACTCCCCTGACTTCTGCTTGTACGCCGAGTTTGCCTTCGGTTCCCACTTCCCTGGCAACTCGCGTTACTTCCGATGCAAAGGAATTCAATTGATCCACCATCGTGTTGATGGTGTTTTTCAGTTCGAGAATTTCGCCCTTCACATCCACAGTGATTTTCTTGGAAAGGTCGCCATTAGCCACCGCCGTTGTCACTTCGGCAATATTCCGCACCTGTGCCGTCAAGCTTCCCGCCATGAAATTCACACTATCGGTGAGATCCTTCCAGGTACCCGCTACCCCCCGGACTTCTGCTTGACCGCCGAGTTTTCCTTCTGCACCCACCTCACGGGCAACTCTTGTTACTTCTGATGCAAAGGAATTGAGTTGATCCACCATGATGTTAACGGTGTTTTTCAACTCCAAAATTTCGCCTTTGACATCCACAGTGATTTTTTTGGAAAGGTCGCCATTTGCCACGGCTGTTGTGACTTCGGCAATGTTGCGGACTTGGGCGGTTAAATTCCCCGCCATTAAATTAACGTTGTCTGTGAGATCCTTCCAAGTACCTGCAACTCCTTTAACTTCGGCTTGGACGCCCAACTTACCTTCGGTTCCCACCTCGCGGGCAACTCTTGTTACTTCTGATGCAAAGGAATTCAGTTGATCCACCATTGTATTAACGGTGTTTTTCAACTCCAAAATTTCGCCTTTGACATCCACAGTGATTTTTTTGGAGAGGTCACCGTTAGCGATCGCTGTGGCAACTTCCGCAATATTGCGGACTTGCCCTGTGAGATTTCCCGCCATCAAGTTCACATTGTCAGTCAAATCCTTCCAAGTGCCAGCCACGCCGCGCACTTGGGCTTGTACGCCGAGTTTACCTTCAGTGCCCACCTCACGCGCAACCCGCGTCACTTCCGAGGCAAAGGAACCGAGGCGGTCTACCATCGTGTTCACAATATTGGCAGTTTGGAGAAACTCACCTTGTAGAGGTCTGCCATCAATTTCTGTGGCGATGGTTTGCGATAAGTCACCATTAGCCACAGCCCGAATGACACGAGTTGTTTCTGCTGTTGGTTGGACTAAATCTGTAATTAAAGTATTGACAGAAGTTACACAATCTGACCAGGAACCGCGAACATCTCCTAAAGAAGCGCGATCGCCAATCTTGCCTTCTTTGCCGACAACATTACCAATTCGCTGTAGCTCGGTCGCCATCCGCTGATTTTGATCGATTATATCATTGAGGGTATCCGCTATTTTCCCAGCAACACCAGTATGGTCTATGGGCATTCGAGTTGAGAAATCGCCCTGCTTGACAGCCGTCAGCGTTCTGAGTAGCTGATTTAAATCCAGATTGTCGCTGTCTCTAGTCAACTGTTCGGTTGCCATAGCCTTATCCTTAGTCGTGATTCTTGCAGAATTTTTTGTATTTTTTGCACCCCGTACCTAGTATGCCAGTTCAAAAAACCGTTTGTGGGGGCTGGGGACTGGGAAAAGGTTAAAGGCAAAGGTATTAAAAATTTTTGCCCTTTTCTCCTTTGCCTTTACCCTGCCAAGTTCCCTTGGCGAACTAGAAGTGAGAATACTTTTAGCTAATACTTATCAAAATAGACGGTAGGGAATAGAAAGTGGATCGAACTAATTTTTATGGGTGCGAGTGTAAGCAGTTAATAAAGACCCTAGTACCGCAAGGCGGAAGTCAAAAGTCAAAAGTCAAAAGTGTTACACAATAAGCCCTTTAGCGATTTTCAATGGTTGCTCTATTTACGCTGCTTTGTACTAGCTAAATGCTAGTGGCGTTGGTGTATGTGCCATACCACTTAGCTAATCATAGCTATTCGATCTCTTTTATGGATAACTGGTAAATATTTTATGTTGATACGCTACCAAAGGCACTAGGTACTAGAGAGGATGATTTATGGAGATAAATCAAAAATAAAGAACCCCACCCCGCATTTGAAGACAGCAAACGCTCCCCCTAAGGTGTACACACAAGTCTGATTCAGTTTTATCCTAATACACTTGGGATTAGCGAGAAAGCCCTCATGTAGAGACGCGATTTATCGCGTCTGATAGACCAACACGTTCACAAGACGCGATAAATCGCCGTCTCTACAGAGAATCTACTCGTCAATTATTCCTTGACAGACTACTCTTTCCGACTTGTGTGTACACTGTAGCCCCGCAAGCTCTTAGGGGTTGGGGGTGGGGTGTTAGGGACTTTTGCAAGAGGTCTAATGAGTATTTGAACTGGATTAATCCACCTCTGAACTGGATTAATGAGTATTTG
>NZ_CAWUDO010000185.1:0-8199 GCF_963920935.1 Nostoc sp. CCY 9925
TTCCTAGCTTCCATGCTTTCAAAATGTCCTAACCTGTGTGACTACGGCTATAAAAACCTGCTCTGGTGGAAGTCCTACTTTCTGTGCTGTACTCTCAGCAGCGAGATCCTCAGGATCTATTTCATAGCTGAGGATTTGATAGGGAATACCTAGTTTGTCCAGTAGTCGAGCAGCATTATCCCTCTTTTGTTACTACGGGGAAAGTATAATCAGGTAGAAAACGGTAAACAGTAAGTAACAGAGATGGTTACGCAACGAAGGGAAGCAGTAAATACAGTCGCCACAAAAAAATGGCGAAGGTATTATAAAAAATAAAATGCGAGATGCTATCATAGGCATCTCGCATTTTCGTTTACACCAAGTAACTAGTATTAGGTACGATCGCAAAAAAGGCATACTCATACCAAGCAGTCCAGATAAAACTGCGAATCCATCGCTGGCGCTTTTCGGGACTCAATTCATACTCAAATGCCCCACGCGCAGGATCGATAGAAGATAGGTGAGAGTTGCAACCGCAACCATGTTGATAAGTAAAACCATATTTTGAGGCAATACTTTGCACTTTCATTTGAATTGCAAATACCTTGCCTGCATGGAGTATGGCATCCCAAGCACGCTTGTGTTCTATATCACGGGGGTCAAATCGTAAAGCACGTTCTTCAAAAACATGATCCCGGTAAATTGGTGCTAAATGCACATGATAGAAACTGGCAGGCAGTTCATAACCAAATTCATTGAATAAATCTATACCAATACGAGCTACTTTTACTTGCTCGGCATATTCGATTCCCTTTGATTCTACATCCCGAAGAATTTCTGCAAAATCCGGATAGCTGTCTTTTTTAAAGTCTTGTCCAAAAAAATCAAGGGTTTCCCAGGCTAGCTGTGCAAAGATTTGGGAGAATGCAGGTATTAAATGAGCTAGTTGGGGGCGATCGCTAAACAAATCAACCTCACCATGCTCTAATTTGTATAGAAATAACTGTGCCATCTCAACATAACTTTGGGGCTGGGAAAGTCCCACACTCGTGGTTCCTCTCGCAATCTCTTGCCATGTGAGGGGTAGCTGAGAAACGTGAACCGCATTTTCTCCAGCGATGACTGCAACACGAGGACATTCGAGAAGTTGCATTGACAATCTCCATTTAAGACTTTAGTGTAATTTACCCTAAGTAATGCCTTCTCGGTATTCTCCACATAATTAAAAAATCTTTGACAGACCGTCTTAGGGGGAAATGGGGAGTGGGGACTGGGGAAGATGAGGGAGAGGAAGAGGGGTAGGGGGCAGGGTGCAGGGGAGAAGATCCTCCCCTGTGCTAAGAGCTGCTGCTCCCCTGCTCCTTCCCCATGCCCATCTATTCAATTTTCAAGTTGAAAGGTAAGCGGGCATAAACTCCTTGTGGGTCGTTCATTTTTTGCAGAATTTGGATTTGTTGTTGCAGTTTTTGGAATTCGGCGGTGAGGGGATTAGATGGTTTGAGTTGAGTTGGTTCAATTCCTAAATTGTCCTGCACCTCTTGAGTTGCCCGTCCAAAAAAGCGTTCTCCGAAGGTACTAAAGCGGGGATATTCTTGCAATTCCCAATCTTCTCCTAGTTTCGCTTCCTTAGCAGCATAAGCGATCGCACTATTCAAACCGCCAATTTCATCTACTAAACCAATTTCTTTGGCTGCAACACCTGACCAAACCCGTCCTTGGGCGATTTCTGCTACTTTTTGTTCTGGGAGTTTCCGACCTTGAGAAACTTTATTGAGAAAGATATTATAAATCCGGTCAACGCTACGCTGATAAAGCGCTAATTCTTGGGGCGATTTCGGGCGAGAAGCTGTTTGAGAATCAGCATAGCGCCCGGTTTTGACTGAATCCCAGGTGATACCGTTGTCATTTGCCAGCTTTTGCCCATTAAGTAATATCCCAAACACGCCAATTGAACCTGTAATTGTATTTGGTTCGGCAAAAATGCGGTTAGAGTCGCTAGCAATCCAATAACCACCAGAGGCGGCTGTATCACCCATCGATACTACAACTGGTTTCTTTTGGCGAGTTAATTTCACTTCTCGCTGCATAACTTCGGCTGCGGTGGCGCTACCACCAGGGCTATTAATTCGCAGCACAACTGCTTTTATATCTTCATCTTGCCGCAGTCTGTTAAAGATTTTGGCAAAGCGATCGCCTCCTACTTCCCCATCTTCACCTGTACCATCGACAATATCCCCTTCAGCATAAACAACGGCAATTTTATTTTTTGAGTTGCGTTCTACACCCAAAGATTTGCCGGCAACTTGGGCGTAATCATTCAAGTTAATTTGGCGAAATGTTTTGTCGTCTTTGTCGCTATCTGTAAGCTTTTTCAGGTCGCTCACCACTTCATCAGCGTATGCTACTTGGTCTACTAAACCACTATTTTTTGCTTGTGTTGCTTCTAATAATGCCTGATTATCTGCGATCGCCTGTAACTGTTCTGGTTGAATTTTCCGACTGCTACCGACAGCATTACGCCACTCTCCCCAAACATCATCCAATAATTTTTGAGTTTGTTCGCGGTTTTCTGGACTCAGCTTTGTCAGGATCAACGGTTCAACTGCTCCCTTAAATTTTCCCACCCGCACGACTTGAACGCCAATACCATACTTCTGCAATGCTCCCGTTAAGAACATCAATTGCGAACTCAAACCGTTGACTTCCATCAATCCCAAGGGATTAAGGACGATGGAATTTGCCGTTGAACTCACATAATATTCTTTTTCGCTCCAATTACTGCCATAAGCGACAACTTTTTTGCCACTAGTGCGGAATTCCTCTAAGGCTTTGCGGATTTCTTTGAGAGAAGCATAGCCGATATTACTAGTTTCACTTTCGCGGCTTGCATCGAGATAGATACCCACAATTCGCGGATCGCGCCGCGCTTTTTCCAAGGTTTCCACAACTTTACGCAGTGTCATTCTCTCCTCGACTGCACCTGAAAGTGCATTCTGAAAGAATTCGCCAGAATTAGGTTCGCCATCAGTAATTTTCATTGACAAGTCAAAAACCAGCACTGACTTATCTTTTACTTCTGGCCCGGTATCTTTAGTGGAAGTAGCAGCCAACAGCAGCAAGAACAGTCCAGTGGTTCCCAAACCACAGAAAACAATTAGCCCTAGTACGGTGCCGACTAAGCTAGCCACAGTTTGTTTAATAAAGTTAGTCATATCTTGTAAATCTATTCACTACTGGTTTATTCATTTTCTTATAAGTAACATTTAAGTAGCACCTTGTCTTGTCTGGCGATGGAAAACCAGGACACTCAGCATCAACTACGTTGCGATCGCAGTAGTAATGCAGAATTTTACATAATAATTCAATTCATTAAACAAGAGTAGCTCAGCAAAGTAAACTGCTCTGAGGATTTCTAAAAGCATCTTCTTAAGATTATTTTAATTTTAGATGGTGCTATTTTTGATAAACGTTAAGAGATAGTTGCGGTAAATTTTAGGCTTAATATATGTTTGCGATCGCCTTCATTGGGGATTAGGCGATCGCACCCTCAAAAAGTGCGAATTCAGTCATACTCTATATTCGGCTAGCTTTTAGTTTAAGCCACATCTTGCCAAATTCTGAAACACAATTGTTGGTAATTTGTAATATAAATTGAATATTGTAGTACTATTTATTATCAAGTCAAGGACAACTATATTTCTCTATAAAAAGGATAATATGATGGATATTTGGGGTTTTAGTTCATTCGGTTTACTTGCACTCAAAGGTGCTTTACCCACGGTTGTAAAAGAAATTATAAAAAAAACTCAAAGTCAATTAAATCCAACAGAGTTAGAGAAAGCTATCAAAACAGGGATAAAAGCTGCTCAGGACGCAGATAAGAATAAACAAAAAGGGCTTTTGTCTGCTTGTGATGATAGGCAAATTGATACATTCCTTGCTAAAGTATTTGAATATTCAGGAGTCCAGGCAGAATTAGAGAAAGCGCTAAAAGATAAATTTCCAGATATACAGAACCTAATTGAGGCATTTAAGCACGTAGCGCAAGAGCAAAAAATTCAACTGAATGAAGCCGATCTTAAACCTTGGTTAAGGACGTTTATAAATATATATTTTAAAGAACTTCCAGTTTACGGAAGATATCAGGCTGCTAAAGATAATTATTTAAAACTAATAATTAAAGATTCGGAAAAAATACATTTTGCTGGAATTAAAATGAAAGGACAGGACTGGGATATTCCCGAACCTTTAGAAAGAATTTTTGTAATTCCAGATATAATTAATGAGGAACAAAAAGCTAATAGAGTTTCATTAGATTTGCAAGATATGATTTCAGCAGATAAACTGTTGAATTCTAGTCGCGCACAACAAATGGTTATTTTGGGCGATCCTGGTTCTGGTAAAAGTACTTTAATGCAATATTATGCTGCTAAAGTCGCTCAGCATAAGTTCACAGAGTTAGGATTGCCAGAAGATTTATTACCAATTTTAATTCGGATTCGTGATTTAGCAAATCAGCCAGAAATTGATATTTTGACATATTTGCAAGAGTGTATTCCTCTCAAATACACTTTAGATATACCAGAAGGATTTTTTGATTATTGGCTCAAACAAGGAAAAGCACTAATATTACTTGATGGTTTGGACGAAATTGCTGATGAGAATAAGCAAAGAGAAGTTGCACGACATCTTTCTTCTTTTGTCACAAATAATCAGTATGTTCAAAACCGAGTCATTATCACATCTCGTCCTGCGGAATATAGGCGAGATTTCTTTGAGACTCACGAATTTACCCACTATTTTATACTGCCATTTGACGAGTCTAAAATTAATCTATTTATCGATAGATGGTATAATAGTCGTTTTTCAGACTCACAAGAATCACAGCGTCGGCAATCTAGCCTAAAAGAGCTATTAAACAAGCAGGAACGCATTAAAATCTTGGTAGAAAATCCGCTACTATTAACACTTGTTTGTTTAATACACCGATATGATGCAGTGCGTTTACCTCAAAAGCGTGACAAACTTTATGAAACAGCAATAGAAACCCTACTCTTGAATTGGGAAATGAGTCGGTTTGAAGAAAAACAAGCACCTATTGATAAAAAATTAGAACATATAAAATTTACAAACTTGCAAAGGTTAATGGAAAAATTAGCATATTGGATTCATTGCCAGCAAATTGCAACTGAAGATAAGAATTGCAGTACAATAGTTGAACGAGATGAAATCATTGAGCAATTAAGAAAAGATATTCAAAATCTCAAAAAAATTGAACTTTATGAGGCTAAGCAAGAAGCAGAAAAGTTTATCGACTATATTTCTGCTCGTTCTGGTTTGCTAAATGAACAAGGAAAAAACTGCTATGCATTTGTACATAAAACATTTCAGGAATACCTGTGCGCTAAAGAAATAGATTATCGTTATCAAAACGACGAAGGTAGTTATGAAGAAATAGTCTTGCATCATATCAAAGAACATCTCTATAATCCTCACTGGCGAGAAGTATTATTACTGTTGATTGTGATTCAAAAACCCAAACCCATCGCTAAAGCAATTTGCGCTATTCTAGAGCAGGATAAAGATAACGAAAAATCGTATCATCATAATTTATTGTTTGCTGGTAGTTGTTTGGCTGAAGATCCAAATAATTTAAAAAACGCAGACAATGACCCATCGTTGCATATTTTGAGTGAATTAGTAAAGCTAGAAATAAATCCTGAGTTGGATGAAACAATTCGCTCACAGGTATTTTCAACCTTCTGTAATTTGAGTCAAACAGAGTTTGCACAGTTAGCACTTGAAGTTTTGGAACAAGAGCAAAAAAATATAGATGAAGAGAGAATGCAGCAATATCGAAATAAACTGGAAAAATCAAAAGTTTAATACTACCACTAAGAGGTTGTTTCAAAAGGGTTTTGCTGTGACTTTAGGCACTTTTAGATCCCCCCTAACCCCCCTTAAAAAGGGGGGAACCGGAATCACAGTCTCCCTTTTTAAGGGAGATTTAGAGGGATCTAAAACTTTTGATCCCAACAAGAGGACTTTTCAAACATCCTCTAATGATGAGTCAGAATGCAGTCCACAATAAGTGAATAAGGGCAGCATGAGAACAGAAATATTTCAACTTTTGAAAAAAGAATATTGTAGAAAACTGGCAAACTGGTTTGATGATATTAAGTTTGCTGGGATTGCGGTTGCTGGTCAAGAGGTGGATAAATCTGCGAAATCTAGCCAAATTTTTGTGATGCCTGATGTAGTAGAGGAAATCAAAACTAGTCAGAAACAAATAGATTCTCAAACGGATATTGATTTATCTGTAGCTGATGAATTATCAAGCAAGCGTCAGCTAGAATTAATCCGCCAGCAACGTCAACTAGCGCAATTAGAAAACCAAACCGGAAAAAAGTTTTCTGCACAACAGCTATTAAGGGAAACCTCTTCTCGTAAATTAGTTTTATTAGGCGCACCGGGTTCGGGTAAAACTACTTTGATGAGTTATTTTGCTGTGATGCTGGCTCAAAACAACCGAGAAAAACTTGGACTAAAAGAAGGTACAGATTTACTGCCAATTTTGGTAAAAGTTCGTGACTTTGCAAGACAAGAGAATAGCAGCATTTTAGAGTATGTAAATCAGTTTACCCAACGCAATTTACTTAAAAAACAGCTACCACCTAATTTTTTTGAGCATTGGCTCGAAAATGGACAAGCTTTAATTTTATTAGATGGTTTGGATGAAGTTGCAGATTCAGTTAAGCGGTATGAAGTTGTTAGGCAGATTGAGGAATTTTTAGGACAGTTCCCCCAAAATCGGGCAATTATTACTTCTCGTCCTGCTGGCTACAGACGTGACTTTTTCCACACAGAAGATTTTCCTCACTATCAACTCCAACCATTTGACGATCCTAAAATAGAAGAGTTTATTAAACGTTGGTATGATAGCCGCATTGTAGATTCCCTAGAGGCGCAACGACGCAAAGATAGCCTCAAAAAGGCGCTTTCTGATAATGACCGGATTAAGCTATTAGCAACAAATCCGTTACTATTAACGATTATTGCTTTAATTCATCGCTACGAAGCTATTTTGCCAAAAGAGCGCCATAAGCTATATGAAAAAGCAGTAGAAACTTTATTAACTTCTTGGGATTCAAACAAAGAATTTACCAATCATTTGGTCTTTGAATATTTATCGCTAGATGATTTGCGTCGTTTGTTAGAAAGTCTGGCTTACTGGATTCATACCCAAGGAAATACAGGAGATAAAGAAGGCGGTACGCTAATAGACCGCGATGAGCTAATATCTCAATTAACCAGACATATAGAAACACTAAAACAAATTGCAAGTGATGAAGCTAAAAAAGAAGCAGAACGCTTCGTAAAGTTTATTAGAGAGCGCACAGGGTTGCTAAACGAACAAGGACAAGACTGCTACGCCTTTGTGCATAAAACTTTTCAAGAATATCTTTGCAGTCAAGAAATTATCTACCAGCGGTACAATGAGGATGATTTCGGCATTATCCTAAAGCATATCAAAGACCATCTTCACGATGCTCATTGGCGAGAAGTATTGTTGCTGCTAATTGCTCAACAAAAACCAAAACCAGCGGCCAAAGCAATTCAGGCAATTTTAAACCAGCACAGCGAATATGAGCAGTGGCTACACCGCGATTTGTTTTTTGCTGGCAATTGCCTTGCCGAAAATCCCAAAGACTTGAAAGTAGCAGATAATCAACTGGCAGATGAAATTTTACAAACTTTAGTAGAACTGGAAATAAGCGATTTACCACAAATCAGTTCTAAGATTAAATCACAAGTTTTTCAAATTCTTTGCAGTCTGAATGAAACAGCTTTTGAAACTCAAGCTTTGCAATTATTAAAAGATAGAGAAAAACAAATAAATCAAGTACGATTTCAAGAATATCGTGCAGCATTGGGAGAGAAAGAAGCGGCAATTGCTGGGTTAATTAAACTCATAGAAGACCCAGAATACTCTGTGCGTTATCGTGCCGCAGATGCGCTGGGTCAAATCGGTTCAGAAGCGGCAATTCCTGGGTTAATTAAACTCATAGAACACCCAGAATACTCTGTGCGTTCTCGTGCCGCATTAGCGCTGGGTCAAATCGGTTCAGAAGCGGCAATTCCTGGGTTAATTAAACTCATAGAAGACCCAGAATCCGATGTGCGTTATAGTGCCGCATTAGCGCTGGGTCAAATCGGTTC
>NZ_CAWUDO010000186.1:0-8144 GCF_963920935.1 Nostoc sp. CCY 9925
ACATTTGCGACTTCGGGCACTACATTTGCGACTTCGGGCACTACATTTGCGACTTCGGGCACTACATTTGCGACTTTGGCATCGCCATCATATCAGCGATCGAGTTTATTTTTTGATATTTTGGTAGATATATAGCGAAGAAATCGCATCTAAGTTAATTTCCCGATTTTCATTTTCATTAGTATTTTTAAACAGTACTGTAAATGCACCCGCACCTAACCTATCTTGAGGAAACATCCTATAACAAGGTATCGTAGTTAAATGAGACTGATATTTTGCTAAATGATTAATTTCCATCGGCTGAAAATGAGGAAAACGTTCCAAAAGCCACTCACAAACCTGCTCATTTTCTTCTGGTGAATAGGTGCAAGTCATATAAGCAAGATATCCTTGTGGTGAAACAAGTTTAGCAGAGTTAGCTATAATGCGCTTTTGCCGATTTGCACTTTTATTAATAGCAGTTGGATGAAAACAACCAGGTGCTTTTTCGCCTTTAGCAAGTAGCGATTGTCCAGTACAAGGAGCATCAACTATTACCAAGTTGCTAGAAGCTGGAATCATTTCGGCAAATATACTCGGATCCCTATTAACTACAGCACTAGGACTAACCTGGCAACGCTTCAAATTAGAAATTAGCATTCCCAGACGTTTGCCAATCACTTCATTACTAATGAGTAAATCAGGTTGCAAAGCTTTCCAAGCAAAGATGCTTTTTCCGCCGGGTGCAGCACACATATCAAAAATTAAACCTACTGGCTGAGGAATTGTTAACAAAGTAGAAGCTGCAAACACTGAAGAAAAATCCAAACAATAAAAATATCCTTTTTCATGCAGTGAATGTTGGCCAGGTTTTTCTCCCAACTGTAAACGGTCTATAAATTGCGGTTGCCAATTAATAGGTTTTTCCACAGCAAAATGTGAATTTTCTGGTTTTTCCTGACACCAAAGAATGCTAGATGTGAACAGTTGAGGATTTATTAACGCCTCAATAAATTTTTCTTGTTCATCTAGATTTGTAAACAAACGCCGCGAAAGTTTCAGTAATAAATTAGAAGGGTTTTCCATTATATATATAAATAATTGCGGTTAAAATTCTCAATTCTGATTTCTGAATTCTGAATTATTACTAATTTGTTTGTATCAGAATACAAGTGAAACTGTTACACAAGAACAGTGTAATTAAAGCTTTTGGCTTCATACTCAAAATATAATGACCGCCATTGGGAATGCAATGGCCAAGCTACCCCACTGCACCGGAGAAGGTCATGTTCTTAGATAATTTCCCGCAAAAATTACGCAAAGAAGCACAATTATGGAGGGATGAAGGAATAATTAGTTCTTCGCAATATGAACAAATAGCAGAACGTTACCAATTTAAAAACCTGGAAGCTGCTGCACGCGATCGCTTTATTGCAATAGTGGTTGCTATAGGTAGCATCCTTTTATGCTTAGGCATAATTACCTTTGTAGCAGCAAACTGGCAATCAGGCTCGCGAGAAGTCAAGTTTATTCTGCTGATGAGTTTGTTTTTTGCAACAGCTATCACTGGTTTTTACACTTGGAGAAAACGTGAAGCAAAGAAGCCGCAACCAAGCAAACGCTTACTGGGAGAGGGTTTGCTAATTTTAAGTGCTTTCATTTTAGGTGCAAATCTACTGCTGATGGCCCAGATGTTCAATATTAGCGGTTCCATTTCCCAATTGTTTCTCGCTTGGGGGTTTGGTGTCGCAGTCCTAGCCTATAGTCTATTCTTAAATTCCTTAGGAATTCTCTCAATTATCCTTGTGGAAATTGGCTATTGGACGGGGCTAGAAGATTTGTGGTACTCTTCAAGTGAAGTAACTTGGTCGCGACTAGTAGTACAGCATATGCCTCTGTTGGCATGGCTAGTGTTTGTACCCTTGGCTTACTTCTGTCGATCGCGCTGGATTTTCGTCCTAGCAGCCTTTGTCTTTGCTAGTTCCTTGCAAGCCAACCTCAATCCTCTGCCACTCCTAAATTACTCTAATATAGCCCCTTGGGTGGCTTCTTTTGCTTTTGCACTCCCACCTGCATTATTCTGGAGTTATGATGACCTGCTGTTTCCGACCATAAATTACAGATTGTTTCAATCTCTGGCTCGTAATTTAGCGTTGGTAAGCTTTGGTGTTGTCTTCTATGTCCTGTCTTTTCGTTGGGTCTGGGATTCTCCTGATTATAGCTATAATCAGCCAACGACTTTGACAAATTTGTTCGAGTCTCTGCCGATAATTGATTTGGGAATTCTCAGCGGCTTGGCGGTGTTGCAGTGGTTGTTTCTGCTGCGTCAAAGAAATAATCCTCCCCGCCGCGAAGTGATTTTTACGACTGCTGTCATCACTACTTTTCTTGTCTTTATTACCTTAGTACCTTTTTGGCATCAAACTATCACCAGAATTGATGAACTTGGGATTTTTATTTTCAATGTACTTCTAGCAACATTAGCCTGGGGACTAATTCAAGAAGGATTGAAATTAAACAACAGAAACTCCTTTTGGGGAGGTATGCTGTTATTTACACTCCAAGTTATCAGTCGAGTACAAGAGTATGATACCGACTTACTATTTAAGTCTCTGGTGTTTGTTTTGTGCGGTTCAGCTTTAATCAGTGCTGGACTTTGGTTTGAACGCCGCCAACCTGGTACATCTAAGTCCTCTACAAGTCAGAAGTAGTGCAAAAGATGAAAGAATTCAGAATTCTGAATTCACTAAAAATTTGGGACTTTAGATTTGAGATTTTTTCTTCAATCCAAAATCCAAGTCGCGCTGAAAGCGCACCAAAGGTGCGACCTAAAATCTAAAATCTAAAATTGTGAAAGTTTCTCTGCGTCAGTCCTAATCTCGTTAATTTTGTCCTCCTCAATACCCCCTGCTTTTTAGGACTACGTTCATGACCAGTAATTCTTCTGAATCTAAAAATAAATCCTTGTCTCCCGAAGCTGAATTTTCCAAGACAGTAACTTTTCGGGATTACTTGATTGCTAGTGAACAAAAATCGAATAAGCCCTTACCTGTTTGGCGGTTAATAGCACCTTTGGCGGTGCAAACAGCGTTGATTATGGCAGTACCAGCCCAAGCACTTTATACAGACATGACGGGCAAGACGGTGATCTTGCAAACCGTGCCTGTAAACCCTAATGATGTACTACAAGGAAACGCCCTAGCGTTAGACTATAACATCTCCCGGACTGCTAATTTGAGCAGACTGCCTGGTTGGCAGACCATAGTCAGCAAAGGTCGTGGAAGTGGTAGAAGATTGCCTGAAGGAACGAACATCTACGTGACTTTACAAGAGCAAGTATCTTCTGGCCGTGGTGTTCCTAGAGCTTGGAGACCATTACGAGTTAGTACCGACCGGCCCACTTCCCTAAGAGCTAATCAAGTAGCTCTAAGAGGTGTCTATGAGGATGGTTCCGTCAACTACGGCTTAGAAACATATTACATCCCAGAAAACCAACGCCAGCAAATTAGAAACGACTTGCAAGCCCAACGCGCCAGGAGGGGACAAGTACCACCCATCGTGGTGAAGGCGAAAGTCGATCCCCAAGGAAACGCACTACCAATTAGTATGTGGGTACGCGATCGCAACTATCGCTTTTAAGTTATTACGCGAATAAACTTGGATGTCTAATCGCAAGGTTTGTCCCGAAGTTCTGAGCCAAGATTTCCTTGGCTCAGTCTTCTCTGTTTACACATGACCAAGCCCTTCTCTACGAGAGGCTGCGCCAACGGGCAGGCAACAGGGAATAGGGAATAGGCAATCTTTTATGAAATCCTGCCCGCAGGCTGAAGTTATCTTTCATACAAAATATAGTTCGTTATAACCGAAGAGGGTTACTAAAACTGAAGTGATTTGTATTACCTTCAATAAGCGATCGCTTTTTCCTTTAAACTTCAACAAGGGGAGCGAACTTGTAGAGAAATAAAGCTTATATAACCTTTGACTTTAACTTTTTAATAATTACTAATAAAGGGATCATCCTGCGAAAATGGGTTTTTTATCTGACACCACAAAATCGCGTTGTTCCCTTTTTCTTTTGTCCTTCGTAAATACAAAGGACAAAAGACTAATGACAGTCTCAATCATAGAATGTCGAACTTGAGGGCACTAGCTCAATCTTCATGGCGTAACTGCCATGCTGCACCAAAAGCGGCTCCAGCCCCAGCTAACAATCCTGTACTCATTCCTTGGATAGTTTTTTCGATTGGATCTTGGGTTAGGCAATCACTTGTAACCTTACTATCTTGCAAACACAGATTGCTTTCTGCCCAACTGGCAGTACCTCCTAAAATGACACCAGTTATACTACAGGAAACAACTAGCAGCAAAAGGCGTCGGGTTTTTCTACTTTTTCTATCCATAGATGGATGCGTCAAAGATTAGATTGGGTAACTGATCTTCAACTACTTTACACATACTGGCTATTAATGTCATTAGTTATTAGTTATTTGTCTAAAACTAATGCCCAATGCTCTGTTTGGCCAATACTCTGTTTAGCCAATGACTAATGACTCTTTTGGTGATGTACTTCAACTACGGTATGAACATTCCCGCGAGGTGTGAAATCTGCTTTTACAGTAACTTCTAATGGGTCACAAGCTGCGACAAAATCATCCAAAATTTGGTTAGCAGATTCTTCGTGAGAAATATAGCGATCGCGGTAACTATTAATGTAAAGCTTGAGTGCCTTTAACTCTACTACTCGTTCATCAGGCACATAGGTAATATAAATAGTCGCAAAATCAGGATACCCCGAAAACGGACATTTACAAGTAAATTCCGGCAAACTAATGCTAATGTCGTATCGCCTTCCCACACGCGGATTAGGAAAGGTAATTAGTTTGCCTTCCGCAATATCACGCTCCCCATACTTCATTTCTTGGCTTGCCTGGGATACACTTTCAGGTAAATTGTTATTTGTCATTTGTCATTTGTTATTAGTTTTTCTTGGCGTCCCCGCGTCTTTCCATCTCCCCACTCTCTAATCCCTCCTCAACACTCCTCTTTCTCCCAGTCTGGACAATTCTCATCTTCATAACCGTGGGGATGCATAGCACAAACTAATAAGTTACCACCATAAACTTGACCGTGGTAGTGAGTACAACCCATGCAAGCTGGATTTTTTTCAGCTGTGGGTTCAACTGAATAAGGAAAACCAGGATCTATATCTCCCACAACCTCTTCCAAGTCCCAGTAAGCTTCCATCATCGGTTCAGCTAAATCTTGTAAATACTGATCGACTTCAGTGATAATATTACTGTGTACTTGCTCACTAATTTCTTCCGTTAACTCGAAAAAGGTGTCTACCATTTCACCCATTCCCAGGAAGAAACGCTCTACTTCATCTGCTACTGTTTCTACAATTTCTATTAAATCTTTTTGCCACTGTTCCATAAACTTGACGCCTTTACAGGCTATAAACAGGACTTTTTGTGGTGTCTAATTTTTAAGTACTAAAGTAAAGTTTAGGCAATGTATCATATCAAGTTTGTATATATAACACCATGCCAAAATGCCAGATTTTACTAAATTTAGAGGTAAAACAATGCTTTTTACTAATCGCGTTGCAATCGTTTTAACTCTTCTTGCAGTTCTAGCACTTGTTCGCGTAATTGATCTACGTTTTCGCCTGATGCCTCTTTCGCCGTTGGCTCTTCATCTTCCTCTAAAATTTCGATGCGGCGAGGTTCTGAAGGAGGTGTTTTTTCAGGGGTTTCACCAGATGCTTGGGGCTGTTGGGCTTGCTTCATCATATCTTCGACAAAGCGGCGAGCTTCTTCTGTAGTCATTTCGCCCTTGGCTACCATTTCGTCTGCCAGTTTTTGGACTTGCGATCGCAGTTCGGCTAATTTCCCCCCTGCTTTTTCGCCGGCGTAAGAAGCTAGTCCTACACCAAGGTAAAAAGCTTTTTGAACAATATCTCCAAAACCAGGCATTTCTCCTGAACGCTCCTAAAAATAGGGCGACCCGGAGACTACGCCTACCACAAGCCTCCCGTGTTGCTGCCACCTTCCGGTTCTGACAAGATTTGGGTGTTGAAGTCGCATAGATCCAGGTCTTATAAAAGCATAACATTAAAGTCAGTAAATGTGTGTCATTCCATAACAATCCGCCATTCATAAAGCTGGTAATCGACACAACCGTGTTGTACCAAGGGATCGCTGGCTACAATCGCTTCTGCCTCAGCCCTTGAGGCTGCCTCAAACAGCAACATCCCGCCTTGCGCTTCTGCCCAATAGCCTGTTCGCGCTTTGTGTCCTTTAGCAATCAACTCTTGAACGTAGGCTTTATGGGCAGGTATATATTGGTCAAAGGTAGATTTATCGACTTTCCCTTGTTCAATCTTTACAAATGTTGGCATAAGCTTTTTTACTCCAGTTGCAACAAACATCCTGCTTAAGTTATTACTATTTTGAGTAGCAATTAAGTAGCAATTAAAAATCGGGGCATTCTGCCTCGACAACATTGGGGTGGCAGTAGAAGCGGAGAACCGTTTCTACTGTGTCGCCAATCCAAAGAGCTACTTTTTCCACCGATACACCCTGCGCGATCGCCCATGTAGCAAAAGTGTGCCTGGTGGCATAAGGTTTCAAGTAAGGCACTAGCCCTTGTGTCGCTAATTCTCGGACTACGCCGATGTAGTAGTACGTTTTTCCACTCTTTTTGCTGCTATACCCAGTCCAGACCGGTTTAAATAAATCTGAGGTTATAGGCAACCCGGATTTAGATTCAAAAATCAACCCCGATTTTTTATTTGCTCTAAGGTTTAATAAAAGCTCTTGCAGTCTTGAGCCTTTTACAGTAGGAAAGACTCGCTTTCGGTTGTTTTTAGTGCTTTTTAAAATTTTGTATTTATTGCAAGATTTATTGAAACTTATTCTGCAACAATCAGCCGAAATATCATCCCACGATAAAGCAAAAGCTTCGCCAGGTCTGCACCCAGTGAAAAATAAAAATTTTACTAGGGCTGCATAATTAGAATACAGCGAATGCTTCTCAAAAGCATCTATAATGATATCTCTTTGTTCAAGAGTAAATGCTTTCCAATCATCTTCTTGAACTTTAATTTTAGGCTTGCTTAGTGTCAGTTTCTCAAAAGGATTATCTTCAATCAACCGTGAGTTGACAGCCCATCGGCAACAATGGTCAAAGGAGTCAAGCATTAGTCGTGCATTGTAAATACTGCTATATTTCACTAGCCAATCACGAATATTTGATGCTTCTTCTAGTGACAATGTAGGCAGTCTTTTGCAGTATTTAGTTATATACACATATTTGCTTAAAATGGTTGTTTGTTCAAGCTGTGTTTCCTGGAAATCAGTAAATTTATTCCACAGTTCTAAAAGATTGTAATTATATTTAAGCTTGTTAATTGTCATCGTTGGCTCATCTTTCACTGCTCTGAACTGGTAGCTTTTTAATGACGAGTCAAAGCGATTTAATGCGATATCAGTAGCAATCGCGTCTCTCTTCAATCTCACAATGTTACGATTACGCTTGGTATCGCCTAGCCCAGTACTGATAAAAAATTGTTTTGGGAATCCTTTCACCCAAAAACGAAGTACCAGTTTCTGTGTTCGAGGATCTGAGCTAATCCACTTATCCTCATTCATTTTCCAAATCTTCAAAAGTTAAATAAATTCGACTCTCAAGTTGATTGGGCGGTCGGCAGGGGTAAAGGTTGGATCTTTCTAGTAGTTTTAATCCCATGTCTTCGGCATTTTCGACAAATAAGTCTGCGGCATTTTCTACTATTTCCCTTGCAGCCCAAACGCGAACTCTAATTAGTTTGGTCGCTTCCTTGGCTGGGGTATCATCGCGTTCCCATTCTTTCTTTGCTGCCTGCCAATACCACCCCAGACGATTTAATTCTGCATAAAGCTCCTCTTGAGTTTGATGTGGAACTTTTAATACTTGGCAGGCTTTTGAGTATTTCTGTGTTCGCTTCATGATCCTCTAAACGAAATAAGAATGAAGCTAATTTATTAACTTCATTCTTCAGTAATTAATAGTTAGTAACGATCATCGTCGTCATCGTCGTCATCGTCATCATCGCCATCGTCATCATCGCCATCGCCATCGTCATCGTCGTAAGTATCTATTGCTAAATCAGATTTGTTTTCGGG
>NZ_CAWUDO010000187.1:0-8085 GCF_963920935.1 Nostoc sp. CCY 9925
GGACTTGTGTTGTCAACCAACGGACTTGTGTTGTCAACCAACGGACTTGTGTTGTGAACCAACAGACTTGTATTGTGAACCAACGGACTTGTGTTGTGAACCAAAGGACTTGTGTTGTGAACCAACAGACTTGTGTTGTGAACCAATCATTATGCACATAATAGCCAATTTTTACAGTGCGTAAGTCCTATACTCGTAAAAGCGATCGCAAGCGTACTGTGTACTAAAGTGTTGTTTTGAAAACCAGCTAAAGGATTTCCAATAAAAAAATATGCCATCGTAGGGTAAGACAGCTGTCCTACCCTACAAATGTACAAATAATGTGGAATATTTTATTTTTTGGAAGTCCCTAAAAAGAAAATTAGGAGGATAGAAAATACTTTTCAATACAAAGATTTAATCCACTCCCATTCCTTTGTTAAACCCTCTGTTAGCGAGACTTGCGGTTGATATCCGAGAATTTTCTGGGCTTTAGATATATCAGCAGCAGTGTGACGGGCGTCTCCCATCGCTTTTTCTATGTAATTTCTTTTGATTGGTTTGCCAACGATTTGTTCAATTGTATCTAGAACTTCTGCTAAAACTACCCGACTACCACCGCCGATATTAAAGATTTCCCCCACTGCTGCGGGGGCGATCGCTGCGGCTAAATTAGCGGCGATAATATCACTAACAAACGTAAATTCCCGTGTTTGCTGTCCATCGCCGTAAATCGGAATTGCCTCATCCTGCAAAATCGATTTAAAGAACTTATGAAATGCCATATCTGGGCGCTGTCTCGGCCCATAAACTGTGAAATAGCGCAATGATACAGATGGTACGCCAAAGTTTTTGTAATATAGTCCACACAAAAACTCACCCGCTAACTTCGTAATCCCATACGGAGAAACTGGTTGGGGACAAATTCCCTCGTGCGTAGGTAACGTTTCCGCATCACCATATACACTCGACGAAGAGGCAAACACTAACCTTTTGAGATTTTTAGCATCTTTGGCAGCTTCTAGCAAGATTTGGGTAGCGTTAATATTTCGTTCTGTGTAACTTGCAAAACCTTTACCCCAACTCGCCCTGACACCTGCTTGTGCCGCTTGGTGATAAACTACATCCACATCTTTGAGGAGTTGATGCCAATCTAAAAACTGAATATCTGCTTCAATTAATGTAAAGCCCGGCGATCCATTGAAGTGTGCAATATTTTTATACTTTAACATCGGATCGTAATAATCATTGAATTCATCAATTCCAATGACTTCTTCTCCTTGTCGCAGCAATGTTTCTGTTAGATGAGAACCAATAAAACCAGCGACTCCAGTGACGATAATTTTACCCATGTTGCGTATTTTTTGATATTTTAATTAATCTCTACATTCACAGGTTAATACTTGTAACCAATAATCGTCATTACCTAAGAAGGATTTTTTTTACTAATGATTTCAATGCTCAAAAATCATTAAAAATACTTAAAAAATAGTTCTATTTAAAATGTTTCAGTATATTTATTTAGTTTTTACTATTAATAACCTTGGTCATTAATCATTCTCCTTATCCCCTTGTCCCCCCCTCTCCTCATCTTCCCATTGAATGCAACACTCATGGGGGACTTGCACAAGTGTGAGAATTAATGGAAAAATTGATCCGCGAGAGCCGAATAGGGCATTCTCGTTTCGCAAGGAACGCACGAGGAAATCAGTGAAAGTTTTAGTTGTAGGGAATGGGGGGCGCGAACACGCTCTGGCATGGAAACTGCTGCAATCTGAGCAAGTTGAGCAAGTTGTTTGTGTACCAGGGAACGGGGGCACAGCAATTATGGAACGTTGCCAAAACTTGCCCCTGGCAGTAGATGATTTTGAGGGTATAAGCCAATATGCTCTAAAATATGGCATTACTCTGGTGATAGTCGGGCCAGAAGTCCCCTTGGCCAAGGGAATCACAGACTATCTCCAAGACAAAGGACTGATGGTATTTGGCCCAGTCAGAGCAGGAGCGCAGATTGAAGCCAGCAAAGCTTGGGCAAAAGCCCTGATGCAGGAAGCCGGGATTCCTACAGCGCGGGCTGCGGTATTTACGGACGCAACAGCAGCAAAATCTTACGTTAAATCTCAGGGAGCACCAATTGTTGTCAAAGCTGATGGCTTAGCGGCTGGTAAGGGCGTAACGGTGGCCCAAACAGTTGAACAAGCCCAGAGTGCCATTGATGCGATTTTTCAAGGACAGTTTGGCAGTGCTGGTAAATTTGTAGTCATTGAAGAATGTTTAATTGGGCAAGAGGTATCAGTTTTAGCGTTAACGGATGGGTTAACAATTAGACCGTTGCTACCAGCCCAAGATCATAAGCGGATTGGTGAGGGCGATACGGGGGAAAATACTGGCGGGATGGGAGCCTATGCGCCCACACCCATTGCGACACCAGAGTTAATGGGGCGCGTGCAAACTGAAGTTTTAGAAAAAGCGATCGCCTCCTTAAGATCCAAAGGCATTAACTACCGTGGTGTACTGTATGCTGGATTAATGATTGCACCTGATGGCAACTTCAAAGTTTTGGAATTTAACTGCCGCTTTGGCGATCCCGAAACCCAGGTGATTTTGCCACTGTTAGACACACCTTTAGAAGAGTTGCTTTTAGCCTGTGTACAGCAGCGTTTAGGCGAATTACCACCCATTGCTTGGAAAGTAGGAGCATCTGCCACAGTCGTTGCTGCTTCCGGCGGTTATCCGGGAGAATATGCGAAAAATAAGGTTATTTATGGCATTGAGTCAGCAGAAAAAGCCGGAGCAACCGTATTTCACGCAGGCACGAAATTGAACCAGCAACAACAAGTAGTAACAGATGGAGGACGAGTATTAAATGTAACTGGAACTGGAGAAGATTTTGAGCAAGCGATCGCCCAAGCCTATGCAGGGATCAAATATATTCAATTTGAAGGGATATATTACCGGAGAGATATTGGTCATAGAGTGGTGACTAGGAAGCAGGAGGAGCAAACCCCATAAGCTTTAAGCCAGCCTTGATTTTCATTAGCCAGCGAGGCTGACTTATACTTAAGCTATGCCCAAGTTAGACATTATCCATAACGCGGTAAAAAACCCACTGATGAAGGACGGCTGGACGTTAGCGTTAATTTTCTGTTTGATATAGCACTCCCCAATCCCCAGTCCCTTCTACTTTCCTGATTCCCCCCTCATCCCTAACATATTTGTCAAATTAACTGTTAATTTTTTAGTTGTTGGGGTTTATAACAAGGACTACTAACAACTTTATTTAAGATGCTAGCTCTGTTAAAAACAATTCGAGATGCAATCGCTAGTTGGTGGTCTGAGTTCACCCTCCAGACCAAACTCTTGGCTGTGGCGACAATGGTAGTCTCCTTGGTGATGAGTGGTTTGACCTTCTGGGCTGTGAACACCATTCAGCAGGATGCACGGATAAATGACACCCGCTTCGGGCGTGATTTGGGACTGCTGCTTGCTGCCAATGTTGCCCCCCTAGTGGCTGATAATAATCTGACTGAAGTTGCCCAATTTTCCCAACGCTTCTACAGCAGCACCTCTAGTGTGCGTTACATGCTGTATGCCGATGAAACTGGGAAAATCTTTTTTGGCATTCCTTTTTGGGAACCGGAGGTAGAAAACTCCCTCACCATTGAGCGGCGGATACAACTGCCAGAAGAGTACCCTGGTGATGGGGAAAAGCCGATGGTGCGACAACATACAACCCCATCTGGTACAGTCACGGATGTATTTATTCCCTTGATCGTTGATAAAAAATACTTGGGTGTATTAGCGATCGGTATCAATCCCAATCAGACGGCTGTTATCTCTACGAATTTTACCCGCGATGTCACCATTGCGGTTTTTATCACCATTTGGGTAATGGTGATTTTGGCAGGAGTAATTAACGCTTTGACCATCACCAAGCCAATTAAAGAACTGCTGGTGGGAGTAAAAGAAATTGCTACTGGGAATTTCAAGCAGCGGATTGATTTACCTTTAGGGGGCGAACTGGGGGAGTTAATTCTCAGCTTTAATGAAATGGCAGAGCGCTTAGAGCGCTATGAAGAACAAAATATCGAAGAACTCACCGCAGAAAAAGCGAAGCTAGAAACCTTAGTTTCCACCATCGCTGATGGTGCTGTGTTGATTGATAATAATATGCAGGTGATTTTAGTTAACCCCACAGCCCAGAGAATTTTCGGTTGGGAAGCAGCTGAAGTGGTAGGCCGCAATGTCCTGCATCACTTACCCCCGGCGGTACAGATGGAAATCACTCGTACTTTGTACGAAATGGCCGCAGGCGAATGTGAAAGTGCCGAATTCCGGATTTTTCTCAACCAACCTATCCAACGAACAATTCGGATTCTCTTGACTACAGTACTTAACTCGCAAAGAGAAAGCATCAAAGGCATTGCGATTACAGTCCAGGATATCACCCGCGAAGTGGAATTAAACGAAGCCAAAAGCCAATTTATCAGCAACGTTTCTCACGAACTGCGAACGCCTTTATTCAACATCAAAACCTATATTGAAACCTTGCACGACTACGGCGAAGACTTGGGCGTAAAAGAACGGCAAGAGTTTCTGCAAACAGTGAACCATGAAACCGATCGCCTGACTCGCTTAGTTAACGATGTTTTAGATTTGTCAAAACTCGAATCTGGTCGTAATTATAGCTTTGATGGAGTGGATTTAGCCCAAGCGATCGAACAAACGCTCCGTACTTACCAACTCAATGCTAAAGATAAATGTGTTGAACTCATTCAAGAAGTTGCTCCTGATTTGCCCTTGGTAGTAGGTAATTATGATTTGTTGGTGCAAGTATTTGGTAATTTGATTGGTAACGCTCTGAAATTCACAAAAGCTGGCGGTAAAGTAGCAATCCGCGCCTACCAACTAGATCCTAAGCCCAATCAGACCCAATCTTCTCCAGTACGAATTGAAATTTCTGATACTGGAATTGGTATCGCCACAGAAGACCAACACTCAATTTTTGAACGCTTCTTCCGCGTAGAAAACCGAGTTCATACCCTAGAAGGCACTGGTTTAGGCTTATCGATTGTCAGAAACATCATCGACAGACATCGTAGTAAAGTCCATTTAGTAAGTGAAGTCGGCATTGGTACCACTTTTTGGTTCGACTTAGCCGTATTTGAAGAAGAAGCACTACCTATAGTACTTGAGCCTAATACTGAAGCCCCCAAAATCACCACAGCCTAAAGGTTTGGGCATTGGGCATTGGGCATTGGGCATGGGGCATCGGGAAGAGGATGGCGGGATAAGGGGATATGGAGATGGGGGGAAAGAAGAATTACTTTCTCCCTCATCTGGCCATCTCCCTGATTCCCGAATCCCCAAAAAACAGAAATTCAAGATGTTGAGATAACGAACAGCAAACAGAATAACAATAAACCCAATAGCAACAACAAAGCCTGATTGCGTTTTAGCCAAGTTTTTACAGTTACCGCAAAATTCTTGGAGTAACGCTGCTGTTCTAAATCTAATTTTGTCTCTTCAATATTTTGGTAGAGGGTACAATCTTTGGCATGGGGACGGTGGGGAAAATTGCAAGTGTCATCAGCATGATAGGTGCAGGTGTCGCACAGATACCCGTCCCCAGTCGCACGGTGCAAGGGAATACCGGGATGACCGTAAGCTTTGAGTGTTATCCGACAATAAGGACAACTAATAGCTTGACTATCAACGAGTTGATGGCAGCGGGGACAAGATACAGTAGCCAAAACCTTTAGGAAAAATACGTTAAGTAAACACTTTTGATTTTAGCCATTTACGGTGGTAATGGTGAAATACTGACTTAGCTTGTTAATTTTGAATACTGATGCTTCCGTTCCGGCGCAGCAACTTGTTAGCTGTCCTCTGATGGCAAAACTAGTTTAGTCTAGCTTGTTTTGAAATCCGTCTAGTTATTTTAACTTCTTGCTTCATTTGATCTGCTTCGTCTTGACATTCTTCTGCTAGCTCTTCGAGATCATTCGCTATTGACAATACCTCTTGCGCTAACTGTTTCGTCTGTGCTGATTTCCGATCATATTTTTGAGATACTTCTGTAATTTCAGAAAAAATATCTTTGTATTCTTCAGGTGGATTTTCCAACCAATTCTCAAACTCGCTTTGCGGTTTTTGAAGAATAGCAATAGTTTTTTGCCAGGAGGCTTTAAGACGCATATCTAACGTCTTAATATCCTTAATTTTCGCCTTAAGTTGTTTGGTATTGTTTACTCCAGCTAATTCGTAGACTTTAGCTTTTAGCTCTTGAAGTTTCATGATTCCTATCGAGCGTCCCAAATTTAGAGCATTTTGTCGATCCACTTATTTTAATTTTTGAGCGAGTCTTTCATTCTCTTCACGAAGACGCTGACTCTCTTGAACTAATGTAGCAATTTGCTGTTTCTGCTGTTCAATTAAAGCTCTTGCTTCATCTCTTTGCTGCTTATACCGTTTGGTATGGGCAACTCTCCCACCTAAACTCTTATTATTTTGAGCTAATTCCTGTCTTCGCTTCTCAACTTCATTGTATTTCTTTTTAAGCTGCTCCAGTTCTTTAACCAATTCCACCTGAGCTTTACTCTTTTCAGCTTCAGATCGGAAGGCTTCATTTTCCGCTTTTAACGAGGCAATCCGTGCTTCTAATCTTTTAATTTCTTTATCTTTGCCAAACAGTTTCTCTTGTAATACTTTGATCAAACCCAGAAGTTTGGATTTTTGTTGATCTTGTTCATTACAAGCTGCTTCAAGCTCATTAGCGCGATCGCGCAGACGACCAGCCCGATTTTGTAGAACTTTGGCTGTACATTCGTACTTAATAATAGCAATAACCCTACTACGCTCTGGTTCCTCCAGTCGTTGAACTTCGGGGCTACACCAAAGTTCATCGTAGTTGGTACAATCATGGCGTAGATCCTGGGTTTTGACGTGTCCAGGATCTGCAATGAACTCAGAGTTTTTCAGCCGAACTCGGTCATGCCAGTAGTCAAACAATGCCTTGCTGTCGTCCATGATTGTGCGATCGCTTGTAAAGTATCTATTTATCCTTAAACATAGAGTAACTGGAAGCTGACATGTAGCCTTATTTACTTGGAACTACTTTAAGAAATCTTCACTTTGTTACATCATCTGCTATCTTCGCCATGATTTAGATGGGATTTGATAAATGCTTACCCTGCAATTGAACTAGGAATTCTATTTTTGGGGGACGAGCTTAGGCAATACCTGCTCAAGGATTCGTTTTTGACCATTAGGGGTTAGAGCAACTTCATCCTCTGCAACAGGTCGAATATCCTTACTTTTGATTAGCCTAGATATAGCAACATTAACGTTTTGAGGGTTCTGGCTGACAGCATGTTCACGTAGTTCAGCCCGACTCAAGCGATTATTGGCTGCATGATATAGCAGCAACAGAACTTCATCCGTTGCATAAATATCCCTTGCCAGAACTAGAGGTTTTCCATCCAATTCATGAATTACTGAATGTTCTAGTTGAACAATTTGGGCAATGGTTTCTGCAACAACCTTTCGATCTCGATTCCAAACTAGGCGGAGAAATTCTGCAAAAATCCATTTGCTTGCATGAAGCACCAGCATTGAATCCATATAGTTTGCGGTGTACTCGGTTGATATGTGAACAGCACCGCGATCGGAACGAAATCCATATACAACCTCGATCACTTTAGTCAAATGATAACGATCCTTCGATCCAAGTTGATGAGGAATATTTTTGTTTAATAAATCCTCACGAATTTTACCAGGTAATTTTCGATGATCAATCTTTCCGGTATCCATTTGAAGCAAGCAACGCGAAATTGCTTCACAAAATCGCCCACCGTCTAGTTCTGTTGGTTGCCAGTCGCCAGCTAGAAATCGTTGCTGCATTTCGACGTAGCATTCAACCACTGCATGGGCAAAGTGAAAGTCAATAATTGTTGAAAGTTCTTGAATTAATTGCTGAGATGTCCTTCTCATAGTTACACCCCACCAGAATTTTCATAAGATTCATCAATAGTTCCATTGCTTTGTGTGGAGCTTAGGGACTTCCAGAAAATAAAATATACAGATAGTAAAAATGATAATCATTGT
>NZ_CAWUDO010000188.1:0-8073 GCF_963920935.1 Nostoc sp. CCY 9925
ACATTTTCAGATCTGTTTTAATTTTTATTAGTAAATAAGATGCGGCCGCCCTGGGTGGAATCTATGCACAAAGTTCTGAAAAATTATGTGAAAAATATCTGTTTTACTGTTCTCCTAATGCTGTGACATTAAAATCACAGCCTTATAAGTTAGGTTAAAACACTCAAAAGCCAATCTCTAGCAATCCTATTTAAGTTGTGAAAAATATCAATAGTCGCTATTGTGGCTATTGATAGTTAATGCTCAACACCCTGTATGCAAGCTTTCACAAATTATCTAGGGCTGCTCTATGTAGAAAACACAGCTTATAATTATGTAGTAATTATTAGTTAACTAGTAGATAGAGAACAACAGGGCAAAATATTCTGAACTTTGTAATAGATAGCTATCACTCATCATTTGCGTAATATTAAATTTGAAAAATTATGAATCTTTTTGGGATTCTTGTATGCTTGATTCCGCAAATGAAAAGCAATTGCTTTAAAATTCGCTTATTTGGCAAATATCCAAATAGCTCTGTTCGATCTAGCCTTAACTCAATATTTATCACTATTCCTACTCAGTGTAAGCTTCTTTACCCAATCTTCAAGATGTAGCTTTTTGTAATATCTTATATATCGTACAAGAAACATAAGCTGAAATTTAATCTTTACTTAAATATATTTAGTTGATTTATTAAAAATTTGATACCTTGTTAATTTTCGCTTATTTCTTGACAAAGACGCATATTTTTGATGAAAATGCAATTCTTTATTGTGTCAGTAATAATTTTGTAATATGCATAGGTTTGTACTGAAAAATATATAAAATATTTTTATATATTAATCTAAAGACATCTCTGTACGAGTAAGTATCAAGTTCATACAAGATTCATATAATGCAATAATCAGCGTGAGTTTGCACATCAATGTGAAATGGGGCATGAGTAGCAACTTCTCTTTACAACGCCCGAATCAAAGCAACAGCAGCACAAGGGATGGAGCCGATAGAACGACCTTTCCAAACCGAGTTGATTTTTTCTTCTCAGTTAAAACCCTAACACCAATAATATGAATTATTTGGGTCGCGTTCACCAATGACACGGGGATATAATGCTGTTGAACCATCTTGTAACTTTTTATTTTTAGTGTGCTGATAGAGACATCTTTGACTATAAAGGGGTCAGTGTTTAAGGTTGTTCTATAAGAATTTTTCGGGCGTCCCAGACAACATTACCTGTGCTGGTTCACTCAAACCACCCCTAGTTGTAGTCATAAGCACGGTTGCTGGTCAATAAAAACCTGAGTCATCAAACAGCAAGCCGTCAGGTCTACCAAAGCTATGGCACAACCAAAAGGCAAATCATCCCACTCCACATAGTTGTCAGTGTCAGCCAATATTTGTTGATATTTGCTAAGGAAGTAATTGTGAGTTAATTTTTGCTCTATGTCGGTCTTTTTAGCAGCACAAATCAAAACAGGCCCTTTGTAGCTTGTCGCCCCTTGAACGGGTTTCATATTTTTTCAGACCCATTGGAATGAGTGTTGCCCAAGGCTGATGTAAACTGATAGCTTTGATGATGGTTGTACTCACAGTTTTAAAACCCCCGACTACGAGATAAATTCTTGAATCTCGTAAACTGATGGTCAAACAAAAGCTTGACTGTCCCAGTTGGGCCATTGCGTTGCTTACGAATAATTAACTCAGAAATGCCACGCTCAGAGGTATCGGGATTGTGCATCTCCTCGCGGTAGAGCATGATGACAACATCGCTGTCTTGTTCCACTGCCCCACTTGACCGCAAATCACTGAGTATTGGGCGTTTGTCATTGCGGCTTTCAACTTCACGGCTTAACTGAGATAGAGCCAGGACTGGCACATCCAAATCCTTGGCGAGTTTCTTCAGCCCGCGGCTGATTTCCCCAACCCGCTCGGTCATGTTGTTTCTAGAATCAGCACCTTCAGCCATCAGCTGTAAGTAATCCACAACCACAAGCCCAACGTTACCGTAATGCGATGAAACCCTCCGGACTTGACTGCGGATTTCGGTCAAGCTGGGGCAAGAGTTGTCGTTGATGAAAATCGGCAGTTCGCTCAAGGAAGTGATCGCTTGACTTAGAGGTTGCCACTGGTTATTGGAAACGCGCCCAGTTTCCAAGAAGTTGTTTTCAATGCCCGATTCACTGCTCAAGAATCGTTGTACATACTCATCCTGGGACATCTCCAAGCTGAAGATGCAGATAGGTAATTTTACAATCCCCGCAACATTAAGAGCGAGATTACCAGCCAAAGCCGACTTGCCAACCGAGGGACGAGCAGCCAGCACGTACAACCGCCCTTTACGGAAACCACCACCGAGTAAACTGTCCAAGTCGTAAAAGCCAGTGGACACAGCAGGGCTAGCAGTTCCAGCATGACGGGCTTCAATCTCGGTGAAAGCATCAGCCAGGGAGTCTGAAATGTGAACTAAATCTGTGGCAGAATGTTCAGACGCAATGCCGTAGACTTTTTGTTCGGCTTGGTCAAGGACAATCGGTAGCTCGGTTTCGGTTGCATAGCCGAGTTGAACGATTTCACTTCCCGCTTTTATCAACTGCCGCCGTTGGTATTTTTCCATGACCAAATCGGCGAAAGCGTTGATGTTCACGGCACTGACAGTGCGATCGACAAGTGTAGCCAGTTTATTGCGTCCACCGATGCGGAACAGTAAACCGTTGTCAGACAACCAATGGTAATGCTTGGCTGTAGAGCCTTTGTGCTGCTTGATAGATGTCTTTGTGGGCGTTGATGTAAAAGGCATCGGCACTCAGGCGATCGCTAATTCGGCTCATGGCATTAGGGTCGAGCATGATGCCGCCCAGAATTGCTTCTTCAGCTTCAATGCTTTGCGGGGGTAGGCGGTCTTGTTGGGCGGAAAAGTTTAGTTCGTGCGTCATGGTTTACCTAATTTGTTTTGATTTCTAGAAAGTCTATGATTCGTGTTGTTCACGCTGCTTGTGGATGCAGATAGGCGTACATGGTAGGTTGTGTAAGTTTTAACCAATCCAGCCATTTGTCCGTTGCACCCTCGTTTTGTTGGTCATAGCGAGTACTGAATTGAGCGATCGCTCGATCCGTGCCGACCTTATCCCCAAGGTCAAGTAGTTCGCAGAATGTAGCTTTGTGCCACTCAAGGGAGCGATTCGAGTAGTAACCGATGGGGTCAGTAGTTGCCTGAGATGTTTCTGTTGGTGATGCAACAGACTCAACAACTTTTGACCAATAGCCCAGCAGTTCTTCTAAGCCGCCCTTAGTTGCTTCCAGATTGCCAATGGACTTGATGACAGTGGGGATTTTTTCTTGCCACTCGCATTTGCTCCACTTAGCTCTTTCCTTGGCTATCAACTCGACCAAGCGGCGATCGCAGGTTTGGTAAATCTTGTCCCTGGTGAGCGTCCGCCAGGGGAAGCGCCAGCCACGCAACTTGATTTCGCTTCGGTAAACCGCAGGCAACGGGTCAGATGCCATGATGCTGGGGTCTAGTAGCACAAGATTTAACAAGTCCTCAATCGATTGGAATTTTGGTTTACTGGGTTTATTATTCGATTGTTCGGAAAACTCGAATAAGCCCGCCGCCATAGTTGGTCTACATGAGGGGTTATCGGTTTGAAACGAAGATCCTGATTTTGTTGACAACGAAGTGGGGGATTGGGGAATTGGTTCTTTGTCTTGGTTTAGTTGTTCTAAGTCAGTTTCTTCACACACACACTCTCTTGTAGAGGGCGCGGTATTTAGTGTGAGTTCTTTAGATGGGAATACTTTATTGGGATATACTTCGTCTACCAAATCAGGTACCACTACTCCTACCAGATTTGGTACCACTACCCCTACCAAATCAGGAACCACACCCCTACCAGATTTGGTACCACTACCATTATTGGAGGAGGTATCACCATTGTGTGCCGAGTTTTGATTAAGACTATTTGTCGTCAATTCTTGTCTAATAGCTGGTAAGCAGTGCGAGTCAACCCACTGACTTGGTTGAGTAAGTTGGTAAATGGATGTTCTGCCTCTGCGCTCTTGTACTATTGTGACTAACCTAGCAGCAACTAAAACCCGCAATGATTTTCGGACAGTTTTTTCATTCATCAAACAGCTTCGAGCCATGTTAGGGATAGATTCAAAGCAGCCTTCTTTACCAGCACGCCTGACGATGTGGGAATATAAACGATATTCCATTGGCTCCAGCCCGTACTCATCAAAGTGAGATGGAACAACTGGTAAAAAGTTTTTGCGTTCACAAGTCGTATTCATACGTTATACCTCCGTTTCATGTCTAAAATTAGTTGTTCAACATCCACATCAGAAAAAGAGAACCATTCACCAATTAAGCGTTGATACTGGTATTGTTCATGCAATTTATCTTCCAAAGAGTTAGCTGCTTCATAGGAGTCAAACTCCAGATAGAAAATGACATCTACATGAGAACCGCACTGTGAAACAATATTTTGAATACGCTTACGCAGGCAGGCTGTTAATCCGATTTTGTAAATCCCATCACCTAATCTTTTAACGAAATAAACAAATCCACCTTGAGAATTTTTAGGAACTAAAGGTAAATATCTATAGCGTGATTCTAATTGCCATTTCTGTTCCCAAAGCCTGTCTTGTGGATGTCCTTGTGATAAATAGGTTTCTTGACTCATCCATAAAGCTGTTGAAGAAATTTTAGGTTGAAATCTAATTAGTCTCTGTGTTGTTAAAAGATGAGCTTTAGCTGCTTGAAGTGCAGCATCACCAAAACCATTTAGTCGTGCTTTTTGAGCTAGTTCACCAGTAGTAAAGGTGGAGCCATCTGCTAAAAGAGAACAAATAAATTCACAGCAACGACGTGCTTTACTGGAAATAGATTTATCCTGAATAAATTGTATTTCTTCAGATTGCATGAACTGTCTTCCGTGAGGATTTAACTAAATCTGGAGATAACTGTTTTTACCGTTAAAGCATAATAAAAGTTTATCTCCAGGTAATAACTAATCTTCTTCCGTGTAAGGTTGTAATTCAAGAAAGCCCTACTCTTTTAATAACAAAGTCTATAGGTAGTAATCCAAGTTCATTTAAAGCGTAACTCAGAGCGTCTTGCAACGAGTAAAATTTAGACTCAACTAAAAGCTTTCATTATTTATCAAAAAGTTGAAACATAATTATCACACCTGTTGTTAGCTAAATGCAGAAAAGGCTAGATGGATAATCGGCATTTGACATAGCGATGACAGGGATGAGAATGCTATCTTCTTGAAAAGTCCAATATTCCAGAGAGCATTTAATAATATTGCCGACCATCTTACCGAGTGAACGAGTAAAAACTTGGGTTTCTATTTTCACTAGATTCTCTCTAGTAGCTGGGATATACATGAAATCGGTGGTATCGAGTCTGTCATCATACAGTTGAGCAATCCATCCCTTACCATGCTCTTGTATGAACGGCATCATTGAATCCATAACTTGTTCTTGATTTTCCACAAAAACTTGTCGAGCTACATTTTCAGAAGATGAAATGGGAAAAACCAATTGATGTTTTGTGCCGTTTAGCTGATCTTGTTGGTAGATGCTAGTATATTTTTCTGACAAGTTCTCGCTAACAAATGCACTCGAAGCAATGATCAAGTCAGATTCTTTCTGAATAAAACAATCAAAAACTTCCTGTAACTCATCTATAAGTTTAGGTTTGCCGTAAGATAGAGGATCTAATTGACGACGACGTTTTGCTTCTCCCATGATGTTTTCTCTGTTGGATTAACGAATGATTTTTAAGCCTTGGAATATTGAGGATTAACCAATCTTCGGTAGACAGCTTTCCAATTTATTGATGTGAGCCTTCCGAAGTAGTTGCTTGACCGTCAGCCTTAGCACGTTTGACTAGCTCTCCAAAACCCTGACTTTCATGTTCTCGTTCTAGAATCTGTCTGATTAAAGTGCTAACAGGAATCTTTTTCCATGCAGCAACAAGCCGATATTCTTCATAAGCTTTTTCTGATAAAGTGACTGAAAGCATATATCGTTCTGTCATTTTTTGCTCCGAAATCTGCGGTAGTTGGAAGATGTCGATTGAGCTAGATAGTACACGTATACTAAAATTATATCGAGGCTTTTCCAGCAATTTCATAGCAATTGCAATGCAAATGTATAATTATGCCCAATGATGAGTCTGCTATAGCCTCGAATCTTTCAATGGTTCAAGAGTTGGCTCATCTTTTACCCCCTACGTGCGGTCGAAATGTGAGATTGATTCGTGTGCTTACGACTTTGTTAGTCTTTGGAACTTGATGCACATGAGTAGCCTGACAGCCTGGGTGCATCACCAGCAGACTGCCGTGTTCGAGCCAAAAGTCAGTAGGCTTACCCCCGATGGGCTTGATTTGGAATTTGCGAACCGACCCCAAACTGATTGAAGCGATCGCTGGGGCAATTCCCATCGATGACTCCTTATCAGCGTGCCAACCAATAGAATCAATACCACTGCGATACTGATTACCGATGACAATACGGAAGCTGTAACCAGTGGTAGCGGTGATTTTGTCGCGTAACTTAGCCAGAGGTTCTGTCCAAGGTAATGGTTTGAGTAGTACGCTCTTGGAGTACAGATAATCACAGCCTTCGTCGCCGTAAATACATTCCAGGCGCGGAACGAGTATTGTTTTACCAACCATACGTATTTGGTTTTGTTGCCATTGCAATTCTTGGCAATGTTGATATAACGTGTCAGCTTCTTCCTTGCTCAAGAAATCTGGATAATAACTGACAGGTAAAACAGCGGTTGGTTCGTCAAAAAGCGACATCTGTTTCATAATTCTCCTGTTGCGTAGACGCAAAGCGGCTTGTCCTTGGACATCGCCAAAACAATTTCTTCTGCTTTTTCTTGTGAAATAGCCTGTTCGGGATTCTTGTAAAACCCAACAATTTGAGATTTGGGACGCACGATAATACGCTGTGTGGTTGTGCGTTTATCCCACACAAAACATGAGATGGTAAGATTAATATAAGGAATAGCCCCTCTGTCTAGATAATCTTGACAAGAATTATATTTACCAACCCCGCTAACTAATGGATAGTGATAAAAAGGTTTATCGCCTTCAAGAACTAATATTGATGCTGAGTAAATTTTCATCTTTTCTCTCTAACAACATTCATTAAAGTTATGGCTATTAACTGTTAACCAATGACTATCAAACAGTAACTACAGCTTTCTTAGAGAAAGCCCCTGCTTGCTTTAGGACAGCCACCGGATTTGGATGTGCGAAAAACTCTTCAATCGCTTTGGTCAAACCTGCCGCTACAGATGGGTCATGGCAGGCGTAAACATAAACTGATTGTTGAGTACCGTTGACTAGTCGATCCTCTTGGCGATCGCCCAATTGAGGGTAAAATGCCCTCACCCATGTACCCAGATGCCCTCGGTAATGTGAGCCACTTAGGGGAACTTTTTTACCAAGCTCATTCTCTGCAAAGTTCACCACGCCTAACCAGCGTTCTTTTGAGGGAGTCAACATCTTCCGGTTATGTTCAGCCAGAAGATTAGCAGCGTAGTCCTTCACCTGCTGTTCCATGTAAGGGTTGAGTCTGCCCCCTGTCAACTCGGCTAAAGTTTTCATCGCTTGGACAAGAGTATGCAATCGCTGTTCAAGTGGGGGAAGTGCAGGGGCAGTGATGGGTGGTGGTTCTGGTGTAACAGTAGGCACTGCTGCAACCAAGTCGAGAATAATGGTTCTAACTTGGGCTGCAATCTCGGATTGCTGTAACAACATTGCAATTCTCAAAGTCCCCAAAGCTGAAAAAACTCTGACCTGGGATGTCTTGGATGGTAGACAGAGCTTCTGTCGAGCATCTCGTAAGTCCTTGCCAGTAAGGGTTTTGGTTTCCAAGTCTCGAAATTCAGCCCCATTAACCCTGTAGAGTTCTTTGACAGCTGATTCAGTAACATCAAAATACTCAGCGATTTGTGCAGTAGTTGCCCAGCCTGAACCATTCCAAACTGCAAAGATAATTGCTTTAGCCTTAGTCCATTGGTGATAGGTTAAGATAAAGCGTATTTTGTCAATCAGTTAAAATACTCAA
>NZ_CAWUDO010000189.1:0-8036 GCF_963920935.1 Nostoc sp. CCY 9925
AAAAGCAGCTTTTGTGACTTGAAAAGCAACTTTTGTGACTTGAAAAGCAGCTTTTATGACTTGAAAATTAAGTTCCTGAGTCATAAACTTGCTAATTTAAATAAAATTCAGGCAACATAGCCGTCTTGGTGCTGTTTTATAATCCTAGTTCTGTAAAAGTATCGTCTTTTTGGTTTTACAGCTATTTTTGAGATCGATCGCTCCTGTCTCTACTGATTTTTACCTAAATATTACGAGTTTTTGTAAAAGTATTGAAGAAATTTCAGGAAATTTACATAGGCGATATGATGTCATATAGATAAATCACTGCAATATAGTTGACAATCAAATGAGTTCTGAATCTAACGTTAAGCTAACGATCACTCTTAGTAATCCAGATTTAGATGCAGAGGAACAAGAGAGGGAAACGCGAAATCTGCTGCGAGAAATCAAAGAGTTAGATGTGGAAAGTGCAGAACTCGTGGAAGTTAGAGAAATACCTGAAGGAGCTAAATCTGTTGGCGGCTTTTTGTTGGGTGTATTGCAAGCTGAGGTGAGCCTTGCTAATTTTAAGAAATTGTTGGGATTTTTAGGCGATCGCTTGGGTAACAAAACCATTGAATTGGAAGTTGAGGCTGACGGTAAGAAACTCAAGGTGAAAGCTAGCAGTCGGGAAGAATTAACCGCCGCCATTGAACAAGCGCAAAAGTTCATTGCAGGTAACTAAGAAATCCCAGCACTAAGGAAGAATAACGAGATGGCGAAAGTAGCACTGCTAATAGGAGTCAGTGAGTATGAGCCTGGTCTTACTCCATTACCAGCAGCGGCAAAAGATATCGAGGCGATGCAGCAAGTTTTACTGAACCCAGACATTGGCGGTTTTGATGATGTAACACCGCTGCTCAATCCTCAACAATATGAGATGGGGGAAGCCATCGAAAGGTTGTTTGATGGCCGTCAAAGAGATGACCTCGTGCTGTTATTTTTCTCTGGTCATGGTATCAGAGATGAAGAGGGTAGGCTTTACTTTGCTACTCGCAACACTCGCAAAACATTACTTAAGTCTACAACAGTGCCAGCTAGCTTGGTGCATGATGTGATGAGCAAAAGCCGCTCTAAACATGAGGTAGTGATTCTCGATTGTTGCTTTAGCGGTGCATTTGCTGAAGGAATGTTAGCGAGAGATGATGGTTTTGTAGATGTTAAGAACCAACTAGGTGGAGAAGGGCGAGCTATTCTCACTTCTTCGACTTCAAACCAATTTTCATTTGAACAGCCAAGAGCAGATACTTCAACTTACACCCGCTACATAGTTGAGGGACTAGAGACTGGTGCAGCAGATAAAAATCAAGATGGTTGGATTTCTGTTGATGAATTGCATGATTATGCCAAAGGTAAGGTTCAAGAAGCTGCTCCGGCAATGAAACCAGAAATATATGCTATCAAAGAAGGTTATAAAATCAACCTTGCCAAAGCACCTATTGATGACCCTGAACTTCAATATCGTCGAGAAGTTGAGTATTGGGTAGAAAGTGGTAACGGTGAGATTTCTGATGCTGGGCGTGATGTGTTGGATGAGTTACGACATCAGTTGGGATTAACATCTGAGGAAGCTCTAGCAATCGAGAATAAGGTTTTAGAACCTCAGCGAGAGTATCAAAGAAAAGTGAAACGATACGAGGAAAGATTTATTAAAGAAATTCAGCGTGAGTATCCTATAAGTGATAACACTCGCGAAGAATTAAAACGTTTTCAGAAAGTTTTAAGATTTACAGACGAAAATATAGCTTTAATTGAAGCTCCGATAATTGCCGAACAGTCACCTATCTCATCTTCCCCATCCCCCTCAGTTCCTTCACGCCCTCCGAAGAGTAAGTTTATATCCTACATAAGAGCCTTCATTATCGGAATAATCGGAGCCGTGATTGGTGGTACTGTAATATATGTTTTTGGACTTAAAACTACAGTTCAAAGTATAGAAAATTCGTGTGATAAAGAGCCGTATAACTTGGGTGACATAATTAGCCTGGGTGAAGAAGTTTTATTAAAACAAGATACGAACTTAGATAAAGAAGGTGGAGTAAAAGCATTTTTAAATGGTGATTGTTCAACTGCTATTAATAATTTCAATTCATATCGTCAAGCTAACCCCACAGATCCAGAAGCATTGATTTACTTGAACAATGCTAAAGCTCGTGAAAAAGGAGAATGGCTCAAAATAGCTGTGAGCGTACCTATTGGTACAAATCCAAACGTTGCAAAAGAGATGCTACGCGGTGTAGCTCAAGCTCAAGATGAGGTGAATAGCAGTGGTGGCATTAATGGCAAAGCTTTAGAGGTAGCGATCGCTAATGATGATAATGACCCAAGTGAAGCCCAAAAGATTGCCAAACAGTTCACCAACGATAAAACTATTTTAGCTGTAGTGGGACACAATTCTAGCGAAGCTTCAAGTGCTGCTGGTAAAGTTTATATAGGTAAAGGAGGTGAAGGGTTAGTGATGATAGCTCCTACCAGTTTTGATCAAAACCTTACTGATTTGCCCAAGTATATATTCCGTACTGCTCCTACTAATTATTCCTTAGCAGAAAAACTGTCTGATTACGTTATCCAAAAGACTACTAAGCCCAATATTCTTATTTGTATTGATTCAGCAGATGGTTATCAACAATTTAAGAATGATTTTAGGGGAGGAATAAAGACTCATGGTGGTATAATTTCTCGTGAAGAATGTAATATTTCTGATAATAATGTTAGCTTTGGGACAGTAATTTCTAAGGCTAAAGCTACTAGTGTAAATGGATTAGTATTAGCTTTTCCCGTAGACAAAATTCAGAAAGGTCTAGCCCTAGCACAAGCTAATCGAGGACAGTTGCCACTATTTGCCTATCCTTCATTGTATACAGATGAAACCCTAAGAATTGGCAAAGCCGATATTGATGGTATGGTACTCGTTGTACCTTGGCATCCGACAGCATTTCCTAATAGTCCTTTTGTACAAAATGCTAATGCATTGTGGAAAGCCCCAGTAAATTGGCGAACGGCAACATCTTATGATGCTACTAAAGCAATTATTGCAGGTTTACAAAAAAGTAATACCCGTGAAGAACTACAACAAGCGCTGCACGATCCAAGCTTTTCAGTAGATGGTGCAACAGGAAGAATTCAGTTTACAAAATCAGGCGATCGCAAAAACAGTTGCATTTTTTTAGTCAAAGTTCAACCAATATCTGGCAGTGATAAATATAAGTTTGAACCGATTCCGGAAGCTTTAACTAATAGCGATCGCACTTGCTTTTTGTGATGTTTGAAAATAGCGATCGCATCGAGTCTTTCACTTACAAATCACAAAATATCTGGATCTTCCCCCAACTCTCTTAATCTAGCTGCTAAACGAGCCGCTTTTGCAGCCGCCGCATTACTTCTTACTTGTTAAAGGAATACGGATGGTAAACTCTGTTTCACGTCCTGGAGTCGAATCAACTTCAATACTTCCTGCATGTTTTTCTACAACAATTTGATAGGCGATCGCCATTCCTAATCCAATTCCCTTGCCTACAGGTTTAGTAGTAAACATGTGGTCAAATACTCGTTGCTTGACATCCTCACACATGCCAATACCGTTATCGTAAATCTGAACGATCGCATTATGATTTGACTGGTCAAGTTGGGTTTGAATCCTAATATGATTGGGCTTGGTTTTAGTAGCCTCAAAATTGCGTTCTTCGCTGGCTGCTTCTAGTGCGTCGATGGCATTTACCAGAACATTCATAAACACCTGATTGAGTTGCCCTGCATAACATTCTACCTGGGGTAAATCACCGTATTTCTTAATAATTTGAATTTCTGGTCGTTCCGGCGTCGCTGTCAGGCGATGGTTGAGAATCATCAGAGTGTTGTCTAATCCTTCATGAATGTCTACCAATTTCATGTCTGCTTCATCAAGGCGAGAGAAATTACGCAGAGACAGCACAATTTGACGAATGCGCTTGGTTCCCACTTGCATTGATGTCATTAGCTTGGGTAAATCTTCTGCCAGAAACTCAATATCAAGATCCTGTGCGCGATCGCGAAGTTCTGGTATGGGATTTGGATAGGCTTGTTCATAAAGCTTTAGCAAATCGAGAATATTTTCAGTGTATTCACTGGCATGGTTGAGGTTAGCATGAATAAAATTGGCAGGATTATTGATTTCGTGTGCCACCCCTGCAACCAATTGTCCCAAGCTAGACATTTTTTCAGTCTGGATAAGTTGAGCTTGGGTATTTTGCAATTCTCTCAAGGTTTTGGTGAGTTGCTGCGCCTGCTGGCTGGAAATCAAGGCGCGATGGCGAATCTCTTCATACATCTGTAACTGTCGCCATGCACTAATCAACCCAACCACCAGCAATCCTCCTAGAACCGTAGCCAAGATATTCAACGCCTGCAATGGCGATTCAATGTTTTCTTGTGGCACAATCAACGCGATCGACCAATTTGCTTCTCTCAGCGGAGTGTAAGCAACATAGCTCCACTTGCCATCTAGTTGAGCTAGTTGAATATTTGTGCGTTTCGCCACCATTCGTTGAGTAATTTCAACTAACTGGGGATTAGGAGAGTTGAGGAAACTCTGGGCGACTCTTTCGGGTGTGCCAATTAGTCGCGTGTCGGGATGGACGATGGGAACTCCTTGAGAATTCAGCGCAAAGGCATAGCTACCCTTGCCTTGCTGTAAATTGTTAACTACCTCAATTACCCGGTTAATCGGAATTCCTCCCATTAACACGCCTGCTGGCTTTGTGCTTGTTTTGCTAGGAATCGGGGAACTAATTTGAATCTGTAACTGTTTGGTTGTGCGTCCAATAACTGGGTCGGCTGCTATGGTTTCATCCGCTATACTCCGCTGAAAAAATTCTCGGTCTTGGACATTGAGACGATCTCCTGGAGTATTCATTAATCGACCATCTGGCGTAACTAAGGCCATGAGCAAAAAAGTTTGCAGCCGCTTTAACTCAGATTGCAAGTAAGGTTCCATCAATGACCAATCAAGCGATCGCACCACAAGAGAATTTGCCAAAGTCTTAATTTCTGTCTTGCGAATGGCTAACCAGTTATCAATATCATCCTCGCCTTGTTGTGCTTTTAAGAGTGCTTCCTGCTTGAGACTGTCGAGCAATAATCCTTTAACAAAATTGTAACTAGTGATGGCGGTGGCGCTAATGCTAATGGACAACATCACCACAAGTGATAATAACAGTAGGTTTCGCGATCGCCATTTCAATAAGTAGTAACTTTTTTGATTTTTGACATACATTTTGGGGTTGATTTTCAACCAGTTTTTCGATAATTTAGGTATCATTCTTGCTCATCTCCAACTTAAAAACAAAAACCAAATTGCCCAAGTAAAAATGCCAAACAAAGATGAGGTTTTAATTTTTAACGTTGTTGAGTAGAAATTTTAATGATAAACTCTGTGCCTTGTCCTATTTCGGAAGTGCAGGAGAGGGAACCACCATGTGCTTCTACTATAATTTGACGAGCGATCGCTAATCCCAATCCTGTACCTTGACCTACAAGTTTAGTAGTAAAAAGATGGTCAAATACTTTTTGTTTAACTTCCGGTGACATCCCTACACCATTGTCAGCAATCTTAATCAAAACCTGATTACCTGAATCTACTACACGAGTTTGAATGGTAATGCAATTGGGGTTGGCTAGAATTGCTTCTAGACTCCGCCCTGTATTATATTCTTCAAGTGCATCAATGGCATTTGCTAACAAGTTCATAAACACTTGATTGAGTTGTCCAGCAAAACATTCCACTAAAGGTAAATCACCATAATCTTTAACTATTTCAATTCCCGGACGGTTTTCGTTAGCTTTTAAACGATGTCTGAGAATTAAAATAGTGCTATCAATACCTTCGTGAACATCAAAGGGAACTTTATAATCGTGATCGGCTCTGGAGAAAGTTCGCAGACTATTGCTGATACTGCGGATACGGCTAACGCCCAATTTCATCGAGTCCAGTAATTTCGGCAAATCTTCGCGTACATAATTTAAATCCATCGCATCAATTTCGTCTTCAATTTCTGAACCTGGACGGGGAAATTTTACTTGGTAAAGGTTAATTAGCCCAAACAAGTCTTTAATATAATCTTTCGCTGGTTCAATGTTACCGGCAATAAAACCAATAGGATTGTTGATTTCATGAGCAACACCCGCTACCAAATTCCCCAGGGCAGACATTTTTTCACTCTGAACTAATTGCAATTGCATTGTTTGAAGTTCTTGCAATGCTTGTTCTAATTGTTGCTTTTGCTGTTGTAGCAATTTTTCTGCTTCCTGGCGTTCGGTGATATCTTCACTTGTCGCAAGGATGCCAAAAACATTTCCTTCTTTATCTCGTAACGGAATTTTATTTGTATTCGACCAGATTTGTTTTCCGTCTGCTCGCTGCCATGTTTCAATAATGTTAAGCTCAGCTTGTCCAGATTCCATTATGCGGCGATCGCATTTGACATACCAATCCGAGTCTTCATGAGGCCAGGGAAGCTGATAGTCAGTTTTACCGATGATATGTTCTGGTAATTTTAGACCCGCACCCTCAGCAAAGTTGCGGTTACAGCCTAAATAAACACTATTGAGGTCTTTCCAGAAAACAGACTGAGGAATATTGTCAATAATTAACCGCAAAAATTCTTCGGTTCGCCCAAGATTTTTTAAAGTATATTGTGCCTGTTGATACAATCGAGCATTTTCCAGCGAGATTGCAAGTTGAGTACATAATAGATTGAGGATTTCCACGCGATCGCTCGTAAATGCCCCAGTAGTCAGATTGTTCTCTAGGTACAAAATCCCCAATAGTTTGCCTTGGTATAAAATCGGCATACACAGCAGGCTTTTGGGTTGTTGACGTATGATATAGGGATCTGCGATTAGCATAGAATACATTGCTGTATCAATAATGATACTAGCTTGCAGATTACGTTTCACCGCATAAATTAGACTACGGGGAACCTCCGTGCTATCCTCGATAGGGACTGATTGGAGAACAGTTGATTGCTGCCCAACTTCTGCTGTCGCCTCAACGACTAATCTATCTTCTTTGAGCAGTAGCAATACACACTTATCTGCACCTGCATTTTCAATGACTACAGAAAGCAGTTTAGCAAGTAATTTTTCTATTTCAATTTCGCTGGAGAGAGTCTGAGAAGCTTTGAGAACTGTTGTCATATCTAGCATCAATGATACATTTGTGCTAGAAGTTACTGATTTGCTGAGGCTGGGATGCAAGGTAGCGAAGCTATCATTGGTTGCGATGGTGTCATTAGGCGTAAGCGGCGATACTCTTTGAGAGTCACTTCGTGAACGCGTTTGTTGTAAAATCGGAGCTAACAGTTGGGGATAGCGCTGTTCTAGGTCATCGATTTTAGCTTTGGCATCCCAACGAGCGTAGCAATAGTATGCATCAATCAAATACTCTTGGGCAATGCGTTGTTTGCCCCATTCTAAGTAAAACTTGGCTGCGAGTTCATTGGCAAGTGCTTCTTCGTTGAGGTATTCGTTTTTCTTAGCTTTGGCAATGGCGCGATCGTATAATTCGATCGCATTCATATACTTGCCAGAAATTCTTGCCATTTCCGCAGATAGCAATAGATATCTATGCAGAAAGTTTTTTGGGCAATTATTAGCCCAGTTTTTCTGAATTTGTTGATGTTCTTCCATAATTTCCCAATACTGCTTTTTCTCATCTGATGTCGCATTGGGATAAACTGCTGCCAAAGTCAGTGGATAATAGAAATGATATTGAATAATTGGGAAGAAACCAGAGTTAGCAGGCAGGGTTTTCTGAACTTCTTCTGCTGCTTGAATTGCATCAGTATAACGACCATAAAGGTACGATAATTGGATTTTCAGAAAACAGTACCAGTTAATTCCATGCTCAAAGTTATGCTTTTGTCTCCAAACTTCTATGTACGGAATATTTTGGTTATTGTCATGATCCCAGAAATCAGGGTTTTTCAAGATGCCTTGTAAGTTCAGGAGAAACTGCCGCTGTAAAGTAAATGCGTACA
>NZ_CAWUDO010000190.1:0-8025 GCF_963920935.1 Nostoc sp. CCY 9925
CTTTGTTGCATCGACCTGCACCTTTGTTGCATCGACCTGCAAAAATTAACCCACCGCCGATGAAATCAAGATTGTGTCTTAACGAAGTACTAAACAGAGGAATTATCAATGCCAAACTTATTGAACAAATCAGATTTGATTTTGCATAAACTTTTTAGCTTGAAAGACCAGGTAGCAGTAATCACAGGTGGTTCTGGCGTACTTGGTGGGGCGATGGCGCGGGGTTTAGCCCTTGCTGGAGCGCGAGTAGTGGTTCTCGGCCGCAATGAAGCGCGGGCGAATGCAGTTGTAGCTGATATTACCGCCAATGGTGGGGAAACTATGGCTGTATTGGCAGATGTTAGCGATCGCTCCCAATTAGAAATAGCCAAACACGTTATTTTAAAGCATTGGGGTCAGATAGACATCTTAGTAAACGCTGCTGGTGGCAATATTGCGGCTGCCACAATTACTGCTGATGCTAGTTTTTTTGATATGCCACACGTAGCATTTGAGCAAGTAGTTAGTCTCAACTTGGTGGGTACTTTACTACCCAGCCAGGTTTTTGGACAAGCGATGGTGGAAAGAAATCAACCCCAAGGTTGTATTGTGAATATTTCTTCTATGTCTGCTATCCGGGCGATTAGTCGGGTGGTTGGTTACTCAGCGGCGAAAGCGGCGATAGATAACTTTACTCGTTGGTTAGCTGTAGAACTCGCTCAAAAATATGGAGCCGGGTTGCGAGTCAATGCGATCGCCCCAGGTTTTTTTATTGGCGAACAAAATCGAGATTTACTTTTAAATGCAGATGGAAGTTTAAGCGATCGGGGACAGAAAATTATTAACCATACCCCAGCGGGACGTTTTGGAGAACCGCACGAATTACTCAGTACCTTGATTTGGTTATGCAGTTCTGGTTCTAGTTTTGTCAATGGGGTAGTTGTGCCGGTAGACGGCGGATTTAGCATCTACAGTGGAGTTTAGAAATGTATTCATTAGCCGTAACTAACAATGGCACACTTGCAGATGAAGAAGTTTGCCAACTAGTTCATCAAGCTTTGGCAGATTCTCGGTTTGATGGACAGCGCATCTTAGTATTAATTCCAGATGGAACCCGCACCGCTCCCATCCCGCAAATGTTTAGATTGCTCCATCAGGAGTTAAACAACAGGGTTGCTGCCTTGGATTTTTTAATTGCTCTGGGTACACATAATCCCATGAGTGAGGAACAAATCAATCGTTTAGTTGGGGTAACAACAGAGGAGCGAGAGACAACTTTTAAAGGAGTTCACATCTTTAATCACCTTTGGAATCTCCCAGAAACATTTATTTCTTGTGGAGTTATTTCGGCTGCGGAGATAGCAGAAATTAGTAATGGGATGCTGCATCAAGAAGTTGAGGTGCGCGTTAATAAATTGGTAACAGAATATGATTTAATAATTATTTGTGGCCCAGTCTTCCCGCACGAAGTTGTCGGTTTTTCTGGGGGTAATAAATATTTTTTCCCAGGGATTAGTGGTCAGGAAGTAATTAATTTATCACATTGGTTGGGTGCTTTAATTACCTGTTATGAAATTATTGGTACGCTAGGAATCACGCCAGTTAGACGCTTAATCAATCGAGCCGCTAACATGATTTCTACTCCGAAACTTTGCTTGGCAATGGTCGTTGCACCGAAAACAAATCAATTAGCTGGAATTTATATAGATAAACCAGAGTTGGCTTGGGAAGCTGCTGCAAAATTATCAGCTAAAGTGCATATTAAATATGTAGATCGGCCTTTTAAACAAGTGCTTTCAGTTATGCCCCAAATGTACGATGATATTTGGACAGCTGCGAAAGGAATGTACAAGCTAGAACCAGTAGTGGCGGATGGGGGAGAAGTAATTATCTATGCACCTCATATTACCGAATTTAGCTATACACACGGCGAAGTTTTAGCCGAAATTGGTTATCATGTGCGGGATTATTTTGTTAAACAATGGGATAAATTCCAAGGATATCCTGCGGGAGTTCTAGCACATAGTACGCACTTAAAAGGTATGGGTACCTTCGATCCTATAGAAGGAGAAAAAGCACGAATTTGTGTGACTTTAGCTACTGGTATTTCTCCAGAACGTTGTGCTGCTCATAACTTGAACTATCGCGATCCGGCTACAATTCAATTAACAGAATGGTCTTATCGGGAGCATGAAGGTATTTTGCTTGTACCCAAGGCAGGGGAGATACTTTACCGTATTAACAAGTAAAAACTAAAAAATAAAAAGATTGCTATAGACAGTCGGTAATGGAACGGGTTGAAGTTTGGCGGTCAGCCAGCAAATTATAGTAGAAAAACAGGGTGCTACTCTAGATTTAAATTTTATACCTTGCCAAATAACTCAATTAAAGATTATTATACCGATTTCGGCTCAGACTTGTAATTAATCCAGAGCGATGTCTTACTACTATTTCTCAACCTCGGTCAAACACCGAGGTATTTTAATCAAAAGATAAAGTGTATTTAAACAAGTAAATTTACTAATATACTAGAAAGTAGTTTTTACCACCTAATAGATTGATATGCGCTTGTCTATCATTATCACTGTTGGTTTGTTAGTATTTGCAGGTCTCAACTTACCAGTGATGTCTCAATCTCCTGTAGACATAGCACATTCATCAGCCAAGAAGAACTTGGAACAAAGACTGTTAAATTTTAATCGCCGTTTGTGGAATAAAAAAAATATTTCCAACTATCGCTATACATTTAGTAACGGTTGCTTTTGCATACCAGATGCTAGAGGGCCAGTAATCATTGAAGTACGTAATGGTCAAACAACATCAATCACTTCTGTAGAGACCGGTCAACCAGTTAATCCAGACTTTTTTGACAACTACAACACAATTCCTAAGCTTTTTAATGTGATTCAAGATGCTATCAATCGTCAAGCCTACAGCTTGGATGTAGACTACAGTCCTCAACTCGGCTATCCAACCCAAATTAATGTCGATTACAACAGTCAAATAGCTGACGAAGAAATATATCTAACTATTGAGAATTTTGAAGAAATTCAATAAATACTTAACTGATTGCTTATCAGTATAAGTTGAATAAAATTTGATACTTACCTAAAAAGGCGATCGCACCCTGTTCGCCTTTTTTTATTGCATTACATTGACTCAAAAAATCCACAACTAATACAGATACCTGAAAGTAACACTTTTACTCAAAAAGCACGGTAACCACAAAAGCTGATTTGATGTAAGATAGATAACAATTTTCCAAATAACTTGAATTTGCGTGACAAACGCTTAAGTTTTGGTTTATTAACTTGAGAAAAATGGCTTCGTACTTTTTAATTATACCGTGTGCTTGTTTAATCACTAGCTATTTTGTATTAAAAGAAATTAATAGTGAAATATCACATTTGGTGGCTGTATTTGCAGTTATCAGCTTACTTTTGGGTTTAATCTTAGCTCCTTGGCAGATGTTACTTTTACTATTAATTCCTGTAATTATTAGTACAAGCTATGAATATTACACAAGCAAGGCGATCGGCGAAAAAATAGAATCACCACAACAGCCAATTTGTGAATCTGAAGCAGATTGTAACTTGATCTACCGTGGGGTTTCCTATCGTGCTGACTCCAACGGCAAATTAGATACAGCAAATACACCACCAGTAACTTATAAATTGAGCTTTAGGGGAAGCACTTATTTTGTTTGTGTTAATCCTAACTCTGAAACAGCCCAAATAACTACACCACCAGTAACTTATAAATTGAGCTTTAGGGGAAGTACTTATTGTGTAAAGAAAACTGCACAAAAAGAAATTGATTTGTAATTCGTAGTTACCATAGCAAACCAGTATTGGAAGCTGAGGGGTTTTACAATTTGAGCAAAGTAGGCAAAGCAAACAAGTGAGGAACAGTAATGCTTGACTGGTTAAATTTTCCGTTACCTCTGCGTAAGTCCTCCATCATGGAAATCTTTTCGACCTTTGTGCAATTTGCTGGCGATCGCAGGTAAAATTTACGAACTGCTGATTATACCGCAAGCCTAACCAGACGCAACTATTTGGCGCTTTGAGTTACGTAACCTAACTGTTGGTGCAGTCATCCCTGGCGGTTTTAAACTCTGACTTCTCACTGAAGATTTACAGCCCTTCCCCAATAACGAAGATATTACGATAACTTTGGTAAAACAACTTTATATAGAGGTTGCCTTGGAACCAGCAGAAGGCATAGTCTAGGAAATAGAACCTATTTCCGAAAACTATGACCGAGAAATACTCAGATTTTGAGCTATTAGATTTCTTGCAAAAGTCCTCATTTTTACCTTATTCTTTGCGTCTTTGCGTCTTTGCATAAACAAATTATTTATGCAAGAGGTCTATTGTTTAGCTATTTTATTGGTAGTACAGTGGAGAATTGTCTAGCAGATCCACCTCAACCTAAAAAGCTATGAGAGAAAAACCTAAACAACAAATGCGTATATGGGCGATGTTGTGTCATCTCTCAGCTTTATTAGCATGGTTCTTAGTCTTGTTTTTGGTGTTTCTTGGCATACCTTTATATTTGCCCCTAAATCTGTTAGCGCCACTGATGATTTGGCGATTCCAAAGAGCAAAATATCCCTGGATTGATTTCCAAGGTAAAGAATCTTTAAACTTTCAAATTTCTTTGACCTTGTATACATTTATTGTCATCGCTATCTCTTTGTTTTTTGTGTTAACGAGCTTTAGTTTGGCAGTGACTACTAATAGTACAATTAACGAAGTAAAAATAACGTTAGACAGTTTATTAATTGTGATGATGTGCTTGATTTCATTAATACTACTATTGCAATCATTTTTAGTGAGCTTTGCTGCTATGAAAGCTTATAATGGACAACATTATCGTTATCCTTTGACGATGAGAGTTTTGCGATAGGAAATGAAGAATAATTATTCAGTTTTTGGCATGGTGCAATAATCACAAGAGTGGATACTCTCTGCCTGTCAGCATACTGAATTCTGGCTCCGAGTCCTGAATTATTTCTGGAGGATAATTTGTATAAATATGGGAGTAAAGATAATATGATTGGGGTTGCGATCGCTGGCACTGGATTTGGTCAAAAAGTCCACATTCCTGGATTCCAAGCACATCCTCGCACTGAGGTAGTTGCTGTTTATCACCGAGATATCAATAAAGCCAAAGCCATAGCAGAATCTCATAATATCCCCCACGTCTGCGACACACTTGCAGATATCGTGGCATTACCAGAAGTCCAAGCAGTCAGCATTTCTACACCGCCATTTTTACACTATGAAATGGCAAAAACTGTCCTCCAAGCAGGCAAACATCTACTACTAGAAAAACCTATAGCTTTAAATGCAAATGAAGCCAAAGAACTTTATCAATTAGCTAAAGAAAAAGGCGTCATTGCCACTGTAGATTTTGAATTTCGCTTTGTACCAGGATGGCAATTATTTGCTGAACTTTTGTCAGCAAATTATGTGGGTGAGTTGCGCTTAATTAGAATTGATTGGTTAGGTTCTTCTCGTGCTGATGCTTCTCGTCCTTGGAATTGGTATTCTGAGAAAGAAAAAGGAGGCGGTGCATTGGGGTCTTTGGGTTCCCATGCTTTCGATTATATTCACTGGCTATTCGGCCCAGTTCGTAAATTAAACGCCCATTTAAGTACTGCAATTCCGGCGCGAACTGACCCAACAAATAAAGAATTAAAACCAGTCAATACAGATGACAATTGTATATTAACGCTAGAATTAGCAGACGGTACACCTTGCCAAGTGACCATCAGCGCGGTTGTTCATGCACCAAGAACCCATTGGATAGAAGTATATGGCGATCGCGGTACTTTAATTGTAGGTAGTGAAAATCAAAAAGATTATATTCACGGCTTTCGTGTTTGGGGTTCCCAACCAGGTAAACCCCTCACAGAAATTGAAATACCAAATCGATTAATTTTTCCCAAAAATTACGCCGATGGGCGGATTTCTGCATTTATTCGCGTCATAGACCAATGGGTACAAGGAATTGACCAAAAGCAGCAAACAATACCATCTCTGCGAGAAGGAGTTTATTCTCAGTTATTGATGGATTTATCCCATAAATCCCACGAAACAAGCAACTGGGTTAATGTACCTAGCTTAGAAACTTATCTTCAAACTTAGTAAGGGAGTAATTCAATTTTGGATTCTAGATTGTTTCTTCAACTCCAGAATTCAAAATTTAAAACTTTCAAGAAATACAGAGAACTCTTGCAAAACTATTTTTGTAAAAGGGGGAAAAGAGAAAAAGTTTTTTCTTACCCCCTTCCCTTTTTTCCTACACCCTAATTTTGCTCAAAAACCATCTTTTATGATTGATTTTGAACTTTGGGATACACTACTACGTCAATATGTAGATGCACAGGGTCGTGTAAACTATCTTGCTTGGAAAACAGAGCAACCTCATGTGCTTAGTGATTGGTTGAAAAGCCAAAAAAGATTGCCTCTTAAATCTAATACCAACGCTCTAGAACAATTAGCATTGTGGATTAACCTCTACAATGCGTTTACTATTTCCAGGATTTTAGAACTATATCCACTCGACTCAATTCTGCCAAAAATTGTTGGTGTTCCTAACTGGCTGGCTTTTTTATGGTTCTTCCAGCGTCGAGTTTATGACATCTTTGGTCAGCGTTACAGTCTAGCTCAAATAGAGAACCAAATTCTCAGAGACGAACTGCAAGAACCACGAATTCATTTTGCAATTGTTTGTGCTTCAGTTGGTTGTCCTTTACTACGTTCGGGAGCTTACTTTCCTGAGCAAGTTGTTCAGCAGTTAGATGAAGATGCTCATCGCTTTATTAATAATCCCCAAAAAGTTCGTTATGACTCTCATAGTCAAACTCTCTACTGCAATAAAATTTTCAAGTGGTATCGACAAGATTTCTTAAAAGTTGCGCCTTCCATTCCTGAATACATCTGTTTGTATTTGAAAACAGATGTACTATTGACTGCTGCAACACCGATATCTTATCTTGATTACGACTGGAGCTTAAATCAGCGAATATCTTGATAAAACTGCTTAAGATAGTTAGCATCAACACCAATCCCCCATAAAATTCCAATGTAGAAGTAAATTGCTGTAGCTTTCCAACTACCCCAGCGTACCACTCGGCGATCGGAACTTTGAACGATGCGGTTAACCAAAGCAATTCGTCCAAATGACACTAATCTCAGGCATAAATCTCCATCCTCCATAATTGGTAACGCTTCATCAAATCCACCACAATCCCAAAAATCACGGCGACGACAAAACATAACTTGGTCGCCAAACAACAGACGCAATCCTTTAAAAAATAAATGAGGTCTAAATATTAGCGGGGCATAGTAAGTTTTCAGGTAGTTGTGTAAGGATATGCCCCAACGAGTTGTTTGAGAACCTGTCATTAAAGAAATGAATCCCCCACAAGCAACTGTAGGTTCTGCTAAGGTGTTTTGAATCACAGCAGCAGCATCGTCAGGAATCCAAGTGTCTGCATGGAGAAAGCAAAGTATATCTCCGGTTGCAACTGAGGCTCCGTAATTCATTTGAATTGCACGTCCACGCCGATCGCAAAATAAAATTTGCACATTTAATTGTGAATTCAATGATTCCAAAACTTGCTTAGCGATCGCCACTGTATCATCTTCGCTATCACCATCTACTACTATTACTTCTTTCACAGCTGGGTTCAATAAAGTTAGTTGGCGCAGGGTACGTTCTAAACTAGCTGCTTCATTAAAAGTCGGAATAACAATCGAAACTTGAGACATAAGTAAGTCGTGGGGAAAATTTCCAAGTAAGTAAGTCGGTGAGAATAAATCAAACTATGTTAACTAATATAATGTTAGCTAAACTTGGCTTTTAGTAAGGGCTTTAGCCCTTTTGTTAGGACTAAAGTCCTTACTACAAACATTGAATTTTTCACACCGTTCTACTTACTGCTACTAAAACTGTCTGATGCAATAAATAAAATGGGTAATATAGGAATCCGGTTTGATTTCTGAAAAAAATCCGTACACTTCTAATCCCCTT
>NZ_CAWUDO010000191.1:0-7771 GCF_963920935.1 Nostoc sp. CCY 9925
TTGCGGTTTTACCACAGTTGGGGCATTCCACGTTTACCAGAATAATGGAAGGTCTTCCTTTGTACTCTCCCATGATCGGCTCTCCCCTAAACTCGCTAATTATCCCCTGTTGACAATGCCAACACTCAAAAAACACTCGTCCTACTGGTTGATTACAGTCTAAAAATTTGATGTGTTGAAACTGATCTCTTAACTCTGGCTTTTGAGTTCAAGGTTTTGATGCTCTGGCTGGTTTAGACTTTTGTTCTGGGTTAATAGTGTCAGCGATCGCATCCTCGCTGACTTGTTGCAGTGGTCGCTCATCAGAAGCAGAGATGGGCTGATATCGAGCTGCTTGTCGCTCTGTTGGTTCATCAGCAGAATTTAGAATAATCTGTGGCTGAGATTTATCAGCCTTTGGCTCTTGTTTGAGTGGTTTAGATGGTTGCCTAGTCGATTTCATGAAACTGCTGGGGACAGCTATTTGTAAAAATGCTATAAACAAACAATCAAATGCTGAGAGTGCGTAATTCAACACCTCATATATTGATATATGATATCGAGATATTAAAGGTAGATAGCTTAAAGCATCATATATTGATATATGATGTCGAGGCGTTAAAGTAGGTTTTTGAAACAGCTATCAAAATAAAAGTATGCAAATTCGACTAGCAGTAATTAGTAATGCCGGGGGTAGTGGAAAAACTACACTTTCGGTTCATTTAGCTTACGAGCTAGCAAAACGTAAATATAATGTAGCTTTGCTAGACCTCGATCCCCAAGGCTCGTTGACATTATTTTGTGGATTGACTTTACCAGAGCCAGAACAAACCTTAGCAGCGGTTCTTAAAGATAAATTCGATGGTGCTTGGCCATTAACCCCATGTTGGAGTCAGTACACTAACAAAGTTTCTGTATGCCAGGGAGGAATGATATTAACTCAAACAGCAGATGAACTTGTTCTTCATAAACGGGGAGCCTACCTATTAGCAGATTGTTTAACTGATTATCCCTTAATGCATGATGTAATTATTTTTGATTGCCCAGCTACTTTAGGCCCATTACCTTTAATAGCTTTAGCGGCTTCTACACACATGATTATTCCTGTACAGTTAGAACCAAAATCAATTCAAGGGGCCGCACATTTATTAGAGTGGTACTACTACCATTGCAAGCACTTGCGTTTAAACCCTGCTCCAGAAATTCTAGGTTTTGTACCTAATCAATATGATGCAAGGAGAAGTACCCATCGACAAATGCTTGCGGCATTACCTGAACACTTAAAAGAAATGAAAATTCGGGCTTTTCTGCCAGTTAGAGATAGCGCAGAATTTGTCAATGCTAGTGGTCAAGGGTTACCATTACATATTTATCGTCCTGGACATCCAGCCAAAGATGATTTTAAGGAGGTTAGTTCTTATCTTGTAAATCTAATTGGAAAGCCTAAAACAAATAAAAAGAGTAAATAATCATGTGCGCTCGTAATAGTACTAATCTTACAAATTATTTTTCAGGTGCTAAACAATCTCAGCAGTTATCTCAAGCAGAGGAAGAAATACAGCGATTAAGAGCAGATATTGAAGAACTGCGTTCACAAAATTCTACGCATTTAGAAGCACAACTTGAAGAATTGCGAAAACAACTTCAGTCTCAATCAGGAGTACTAACAATTCCTCTCGAACAAATTCAGCCAAATTCTGAACAACCTAGACAAACATTTCTAGAAGAAAGTATTAAATCAATGTCTCGCTCTCTTAGAAGCGATGGACAGTTACAACCAATTATTTTAATTCAAAGAGCTAATCATTTATTGATATTTGATGGAGAGCGCCGCTGGCGCAGTGCTAAAGTTCTAGGCTGGACAACAATACAAGCAGTTGTAATCTCAGAACCCTTAAGTTTACATCGCAAAGCTCTGCTAACTTCTCTTCATCGAGAGGATCTTAATCCTCTTGATAAAGCCGAGGCAATAGTACGCGAATTATCTACAGTTACTGGATTAAATTTACAAGATGTTCCACGTATTCTTTCAACAGTTATACGGCGTTTAAATGCACAAAAGCGAATACAGTCGGTTGTAGACATAATTACAGCTAGTGCAACAGAACAAGAGCAAGCACTAGAAATTTTAGATTTAAGTGAATCAGAAAAGGCAGTGTTAAGAATATTACTAGACTTACAGTTAAATCCAGCTTCAATTGATGCCAATGTTTTTCCTATGCTAGCCTTACCAGAGGACTTAAAAGTTGCTATAAGAAGTGGACTTAAAGGTGTTCACGCACTGGCATTGCATAAACTTTCTGCAAAAAATTTAGGGCTAACTGAAGATAAAGCAAAATTAATTAGAGAACAAACTACGCATAAAGTGATCGAGGAAAAACTATCTGTTATTGCTACAAGAAAATTAGTAGCTGAAGTAGTAGCATCTCAAATACAAGCTTTTAAACCGACAACTGTTAATAAAGCATTAATACAAACATCTCATCGTCTACAAAAAGTTTCTGTAGAATCGCTAAAGAATGCAGAGCCATCTCAATTAATAGAGTTTCAACAACTATTACGCCAAAAATTAGCAGAAGTTGAAGAAGTACTCAAACAAAAATAGTGATAACTCTCACAGCTATGCCGCTTGCGGCATAGCTCAATTGAGCAACGCCTCCACAATATTAATTCGCCAATTTCAGTTCTTCGCGCTTGTTGTTTGAGCTAACCATCTTGATTAAGTGTTGATTCAGATAACTCTGCGCTGAAACGTAAAGGTTATCCCAAATTACCGGATTCCGACAAATTTTGCTCCCGACTGTATTTCCTGCCAACTTCTCTGATACCAAATACTTGCGATAATAGTTCGTCCACAAATGTTGCAAAAAATCTTCCGCCAATTCATCAAACGGTATTATCCTGTGACTTAAAGGAATTGTTTGCCGCAACGGCAAGCTTATCCTTTAATTGGACTCAGGCAATCTTAGACTCAAAGCCATCATCATTTGAGTCATCCTTCAGGCAATTCACCAAAAGAACGCCGTACCTCGTTTAAAGTTTGGAGAACCTCTTCGCGCCATAAAGCTTCTGGATGAGTCATAACACTGGCAAGATTTTTAACACTAGGAGTAATTCCTTGTGCAGCAAGTTCTGGAGCCAGTCGTTTAACTTCACTAATGCCCCGCTCAATAGTCTGTTGTTGAAGAAGTTTTTTGTCATCCCAGTAACGAGCAGAAATAGCCCGACATACAGCGGATTGCAGGTTCATGAAGTACAGTAGCAACAGGCTGTGAACCAGTTTTTTAGATGTTTCGGATTAATTAAATCAAGAGCAGTTGCAATAAGAATATCAACCATTTTTGTTGTGGTTGGAGAGAATTGACGTAAAAAAGCTTTAAGTTGCGACCACCAAAGTTCAATCGGATTAAAATCGGGAGAATACGGTGACATATTGAGAACACTGGCACCCTTTGATTGAATCAATGGTTCAATTGAAGCTACTTTGTGAGATGGCACATTATCCATAACAACTACAGCACCCACCCATAATTGAGGGAGCAAACATTTTTGGATAAATACTTCAAATGCATTTCCATCCATTGAGCCATTCATCGTCATGACAGCTAAAACTTTTGTTAAGCTTATTGCTCCAATAACCGTTACTTTCGCACCTCTATAAAATGGTTTTAAATCATATACTCTTTAACCGCATAGGCTTCTAGCATGAGTTCGTGTTAAGCCAAGTAAAACACCCATTTCATCGATGAAAACCAAGTTTTCCGGGTCTATAGCTTTAACTTTCTCCCAAAATTCGCACCTTAGCTTTTGGACTCTTTCCGTAGCACATTGACTACTACGCAGGGTCTTTTTTTTTGTGTCAACTTTTGTCTTTGCAAGGCGCGACACATGGCACTAGTACTTACCCATTTATCGTAAGTCTGTCCCCAATATTCACAATATTCAGATAAAGTTGCATCTGGATATTTTTCTACCATTTGAGCTAGCTCAATTTTATGCTTATCCAAATCACTCTTCATCCCTCCACCTTGCTTTTGTGGCTCTACATGACCTTGAGTTCTTTTGAGTAAAAGCAGCCTTTGTACAAAAGCCTTACTGACATCGAACCTAGAAGCTATTTTTCTAATTGAGGTATCGCCTTGAGAGTAAGCGTTAATTATTTTTTCTCGAAAGTCGATGGAGTAAGCTTTCATAGTCCTGATTGATACAGTAGCGTTTAGTGTACTCTATCTACCTGCAATTCGCTGTAAATCTGGAGCATAGTAGTAGAGAGTAGCACCGCCAACATGATAGCGTCGGGCTACAACTCTTACAGAAGGTGAAGGATATTCATTTTGATTCAGCACACTTGTGAGTAAGGAGCGGATTCGCGTTTTGTTTCTTTGTGATGTAACAGTTGGTTGTCTTTGTCGAGAACTGGGACATAAAGCAACTTGGTTAGTACCAGATTGCGGTAGGGTCTGTGCTTGAAGAAAGTCGATAAGAGAGGTTTTTAGTTGATAACAGATTTTTAAAAGTTTATCTAGTGTAGGAATTGTTGTACCTGAATACCATTGAGCTATTTCTGAGTTGGATAGTTTTATTAACTGCTCAAAAGCTAAAACATCACCATTGCTAAATTGATTCACGAAAAAGACTAACGATTTTTTAATCGTTTCTCTAGGCAATGGAGAAGGTTGATAAGGAGCTTGAGCGATTAAATCGCCTACAGTATTTGCTACCCAAATATTCCACTGCAATTCATCATTGGTTTCTAGAAAATTCAATTCTCCATCCCTAGCATCTTTACTGCTGCCCAACCAGCCAGAGCATTTCAAACAATATCCAGGTCGAGAAGTACGCCAAAGAGGTAGAAATTGAACCTGACAGTGGGGACATTGTGATTGTAAAGGTTGATAATGGTATGGACAAACTTTGATAACATTTAACGCCCATAGCAGGGGTAAGTAAATCTCCTTTCGGTTCTCTAACCACTCCTGTAAGCAAAGAGGACACCAAGCTTGTTTATGTTTAAGCAATCCCAGAACTGGAAAAACTTCAGCCCAAGTCAGCATCGTTAAAAACCGCAAATCAGTTCGTAAAGTAAGTGTTTCTAAAGCCTGAACTAGCTGCAAAGCTCCCAAGCGAATGCCATTTAAAGCTCTCACAGACTCTTGACCATAAATTGCGACGATGCTCTTCCTATTAAGAAGATAATTTGTTTTAATTAATGGCCCTACTTCAATCGCTAATAAAGTTCCTGTTGATACGCTATGAGCAACAGCTAAACGAGAAACATAGCTAGTCAGGCTTTCTACATGAGGCGTACCCACACCAATTGGTAGCTGATGAAACAAACGGCTGCGTGGCAAAAATTTAGGTGGCTCCAAGTTCCATAATTCATCAGTCGTACCAAAATTAACTGTCATATTGCTTCATCCCTACTGCATCCCGCTTGGGATTACGTTGACCAACACGACCAATTCTTGTGGATGATTTGTTAATAGCTTGATTGTTACTAACATCCAAGGATTCTAAGCCAATAGATAGACCACCTGACTCAAGTAAGCGACGTTCACCCTGCTGTGCTTCCGAGCGAATTTTATTGATACGAGAATCTCCCATTGCACTCTGTTTAAGATGAGAAGTTGTGAGAGTCTTAGCCTCGGAAGCTAACGCCACTCGCAGTGAACGAGTTAGCCAGTTTTTCAGAATACCCACACAACCAACAGAACCTGCTAAAAGATATTCATAGTGTTTTTCTAAATTTGGCTCTTTCTCTAAGGGAAGATGACGTTGAAAGGTGTTAATTACTCTTATAAATTCGGCAACATCTTCCGGCTTATCAGCATGATATGGTGAAAGATGAATATCCTCACTGCGTCGTCCTACTTGTCCGTTGAGAGTTGAACAGTTGAGTAATTCATAAGTACCAAACAAAATATGTACTGTACCAGTTAGATTAGCAATTGATTTAATCCAATTCATTTGTTGCAGCATTTGGTGTCCACCAGATATCATCAACAAATGTTGAGCTTCATCTACTGTGAAGGCTTTTAGCTGACGATAACGAAACACTTTCTCCATTGCTCTACGCAACGCGAGTGAATCTTTGCCATCAACATGATAATCATGTTTTAATCCAGGATCATCTGATTCAGTTAAACCATAATTAACTTTGTATTCAACCAATACTTCTTTCAGGGCTTCTAAGGCGCGAGTGTAATAATCTTTGTAGCTGAAATTTCCTCGTTCTGCGGGGATAGCTTCAATACCCGCAACAGCAATTTGACCGAGATTATTTTGTAAATTAGGTAGAAATTCTTCTAACAACAACTTTTCCAGACGCAGGCGTAACGTTGTTTTACCGACACCAGTTACACCAAAAACCAAGAAAACTAATGTGTCTGCTGGCTCCAAAACATTAATTAATAAAGTATCCAGAGCTGTCTTGAGATTTTTATGAGGAACAGTAATACTCTTGAAATAACTCGTTTTTATCTGGCTTGATTGTAAAAGGAGTCCTTCGGGAAATGGTCGCTCCTGATTCATCTCCACAACTCCTCGTTTTTATAAGGTTCAATATTTTCTAACTGCTCTAAAATAACTGATTCATCTTTGGGAGCATTTAAATTGGCATCAGGTAGGGAATTTTCTTGAGTTAATCTAATATTTTGGGGATAGTCTTGACCAACTCGTTCGCCTTCAATTAGGGAATGAACATCTAAACGCGCTAGGTCATGCAGTCGTTGCAATAACAACACTTCTTTAGCTTCAGCTGATTCTAAATAAGCTGCTTTTTCTTTAGCTGAAATCGTAATTACTTGAGATATTTTTTGTCTGGAACGGTGCAATTCCAAGCTGGCTAGCTTGACTTCTCGCTCTGAGCAATTGTGAAATGATTTGTAATAATCAGAAATGCAGCGCACCCATTGTCCTTGGACATAAGCATAGGCTGTTCCCATATCAAAAGGGTCGTAACGCACTGGTACATTTGTGCCTTCAACTTCTGGATTGATAAACGAATCATCTACTGCCCAATAATAAAGATAGTTGATTTTTACTCCTCGACTTGGCTGAACTTTTGCTGTTCCTTTAGGTGTTGAGGGCAGAGTAAATATTTTAAAGTTCTGGTCGTACAAAATCTTTTTATGAGTCCGAGAGCCACTCAAAGCTAGTCCAGCTAAAAAGGCTTGGCGTGGGCTTTGTAAGAGTGCCGGATGTTCCTTAGAATCATAGAATTCATAACTATAAGCACAAAAATATTCATAGAGTTCATCTAATGTCCAAACTGCTTGACCTTTTGGATTATTTGACTTCGTAACAACTCGAACGTTTTTAGTAATTTGGGTGTTGCCTTTTAAGTTATAAAAAAACTCAGTATTAGTAGTTCCAAAAATACGTTCAATGACTGAACCAAACCTGGCTTTGGCAGCAGGTCGTTGCTTTTTAGTACATCCAAAGGCAGCCAGAAGTGTTTCAAAATAAGTGCTACCAAATTCTGCTCCGCCATCTACCACAATCGTTTCTGGGAAGCGAGAAAAGCGTTGAACACAAATTCGCAGTACCATCATGCAGGAGCGGTATGACGGTTCATCAAATGTGAAGTAGATACCGAGGATACGCCTGCTGTTGGCATCAATTAACAACGTAGCCCAAGGTCTGCCCAAATTCCGACCTGTTCGGGAACAAACTAATTCAATATCTAGTTGTGTATGGTCAATATGACAAATTTCAAAAGGACGGTCACCATGACGAGGGGGAGCAACGCGATTTTGTGAGGTTGGGTGAAAAAGGTGCGATCGCTAACAAC
>NZ_CAWUDO010000192.1:0-7601 GCF_963920935.1 Nostoc sp. CCY 9925
TTGGGAATAGTAATACTTTTACCTCCTGCCTCCTGCCTTCTGCCTTCTGCTATATATCCGAAAACAAGTCTGTAGTGCTTTATGCTACTTTTGAAGCGCGGAATGTGGGTTAAAAAGTTTGACTTTCATTTTAATGCCAGTTTTGCTGCCCTTAATATTGCCAAGCTCGATGCTCATCGACAGCAGTTGGGTCAAAAACCTTTTGTCTTTTCAATGGCGAGTGTCAAGCGACGAGCACTCAATGACCATTTGCTCGACACCTTTATTTCAACGTTAGGTCTCTCACCGACTGTAATTAAATCCCATCCTAACTACCAAAACCTAGGAGCTTACGGCGTTATTGCTGCCTAATTTTGTTCGAAGTATTGTGCATAACATAAGTTGATTATGCTGATAACTATACATGATAGGGGATTCCAAATTTCCTTTTTAATAGGAGGTGAAATGTCTAGGGATATCTATGCGTTTGTAGTGTTAGCATCGAGAAATATGAAATGGATGCTAACAATTGCTCTGATTTTGAGCAGCGTTACCTATTATCCAGCAAAGGTAACAGCCCAAACTAAACAACCAGCAACGACTAAGCAGCCCATACAACCAACCAAAGGTAGGACTTCACCTCAAGGGCGTAACTCTCGACCAGTTTTTGTTTTGCCAAAAACACCTGCTCGGTTAAGTCCTATCTCTGGGCGTAGAACTGGAATGGGTAGCCGGGATAATTGTCCTGCGGTGACAACTGAACTCACTGCTTTAGTACCGTTGCGAGAGGAACAAGAACAAAAGGTTAGTAAACAAACAGACAAACCAATTTCAGCGATTGTGGGGGGACTAACCACCTCTGAACGACCAACCTTTTGGTTTTACGTTCCCTACACTCAGGATTTAACAGCTAGTGCTGAATTTATCTTACAAGATAGTGCACAAAACGATATTTATAGGAATGCGATCGCACTACCTCCAAAACCTGGTGTCATCGGAGTTTCTCTCCCACCCAATGCATCCTTGCAAGTAGGGAAAACATATCACTGGTATTTAAAAGTTCCTTGCAATCAACAACAAACAGCGAGTGTTCCTATTTATGTAGAAGGAGACATTCAAAGAGTCAATTTAGATTCTCGGATAATGCAGCAGTTGGAAACAGCAGTCGATCCGCAACAAAAGGTTGCAATTTATGCACAAGAAGGTATTTGGTTTGATTCTCTGACTATGCTGGCACAAATGCGCCAGAAGAATCCTCATGATACATCTGTTGCTTCCGATTGGCAAAGTCTATTGAGATCTGTCAATTTGGATAATGTTGCTACGGCTCCTCTGGTAAAATAACTGTTTGTTTACAACCAATTACCAACTAACACGTAAGTTGCCCAGTAAAGAGGACGAGTGTATTGCGAACTAGACAGTAGCTTTAATTGAGCTTCCCGTAAAGCTTCTGCGGTAGTTTTGCCAGTTGTTAACTGATGGTAGAATTCACTAACAAACAAAGCAGTGGATTCATCCCCAATTTGCCATAGAGACGCTAGAGTACTCCGCGCCCCAGCACGCAGGGCAACTCCTGCTAATCCCAATACAGCACGGTTATCTCCTTGTGCTGTTTCGCAAGCACTCAAAACAAGTAATTCAACTGGTTCTGTTAGTTTTTGCTCTCTACTTTTAAGCAAACTATTTAATTCACTCACATTGATGCGTCCATCAGCTGCTAGGATAAAAGTGTCTTTTGCTTTAGAGCTAAATTGCCCGTGAGTTGCCAAGTGAACAACTTTAAAAGGTTGAGCGTTGATGGTTTTTCCTAAAGTCGTACTGGTAAAATTTTTATCTAATAATGTAGTTGTCGATACCCCTGATTCCTGAATTAATTTCAGTTCAACTTTAACGTAGGGAAGTGCTGCAAACTTTTCATTTTTGGGTGGTTGCGATAGTCCTCCAGCAAGGGCATTTAATTTTTTCTGTCCTAGAGGTTTGGGAGGAAATAGTTGCAGTCCGGGGCTAATAACTACAGAGTATTTTTGGACTAAATACTCTCTGCCATCATACAATGCAGACATCGGGATATTTCGCAATAACCCATCTGGAATAAAGACCAGAGTATTAACTTTACTATTTTTAAGGTCTGTTTCAACTGGTTTAATTAACCAGTTATAAAGCTGTTGAGAAACTGCTTGAAATTGCAGATTAGCATCAGGTTCGACTATTGTCTCTCGTATTTTTGTAATAACTTGCTCTACTTGCTGACGGTTGACTTGAGAAGTTTTATGAATCAACGGTTGCTTGGGAAGTTTGATAATAATTTGTAAATAATTATCTAGGATAATCGGGTAGAAAATAGCAGTATTCGGGTTGTCGCGGTCTACTACTTTGTCTAGAAGCACAAATTGGTTACTTAAGCAAGCTTCTCGAAAAAAATTGTCAAGTTCTGCAACTTGCAAAGCTTCTATTCGCTGTCGTGCTTTATCTAAATCTGGTTTTCCTTGTCCTTTCTCTTGTAAAATCAACTCTACAGACTGCCGATAAAGAGGTTCTATGCGATCGCGAAAATTGAACTGCACGTCTCGATTAACCGCGACTAAATCGCTGCGAAGAGACTGAAGAGTTGTTACAGCAGCATCATAAGCAGATATGGCGGCTTCGATATTTCCCTGTGCTTTGAGTAAGCGTCCTAACTGCCACTCAAGGCGATAAGCTATATCTGAGGCATCAATTTTTTGAGCTAGAAACAGCGCTTGCTGCGTTAAATCCTGTGCTTCTGGCAATTGTTGGTTCTGCTCGTAAACTTCTCCCAAGTTGCCCAGTGCATAAGATTCGGCCCGTTCATCACGGATTATTTTGGCTTGGTGAATACTAGTTGCCAGAATCTTTGCAATGTCTTTTTTGTTACCAATTGTGGTTAGCGTCTGAGCAAAATTGATTCGTGCATAAATACCAGCTTGATTGCTAGGCAGATTCGGGACTTGAGATTGGATTGTGGGTATTAATGACTTTGCTTCAGTGATGCGTTCGTTTTTGACCAGCAAACTCAGCTGATTAATCAGGGCTTGAACTTTGGCTAGAGGGTTTGGTGCAATTTTGGCAGCATTTTCATAATGAGCGATCGCATCTTTAATATTACTTAACGATCTAGCAGTATTACCGAGGCTAAATTCCGTCAAACTAATTTCTAGAGGCAGTTGCAGACGTTGAGCAATTTTTAAGCTTTGTTGTAAGTTTTTCTGGGATGACTCTAGTTCGCCTAATTGTTGTAAGACATTGCCAAGCGATCGCAAAGCTGTTACTTTTACAAGAGAATCAGGTTGAGCTTGTAACTGTTTGGATACTTCCTCTAATATATTCAAGCTACGGCGGTAAAAACCAGCAACTCGTAGGGCTTGTGCTTGGTTAATCCGGCTGCGCGTTACTCCAGCAGTATCACCTAATTTCTTCCAGATTTGCTCTGCTTGTTGTGATGTTTTTATAGATGCATCAGTTTGTCCCTGTGCTAGTTGCAATTCGCCCTGAATATTTAGAGTTTGTGCAAGAATTTCTAACAATTCAGATTTTGGATTGTTGACATTTAACTTTTGATTTATCTCATCCCAGCCAAGCAAATTTAAGCTATTGTCAATAGTTGCATAAGCTTCTTTCCAGGAGCCGAGTTGCTGGTATACAAGACAAAGGTTAGTCAGCGCTGCGGCTTGTGCGAGGTTATTGCTTTCTCGCTGATAGGTACGGACAGCTTGTTGTAGAACATTTACAGCTTCAGTAAAGCGTCCAGCTTGATAAAGCTCTTCTCCTTGCTCAAGAAGTGCCTGTGGTTTTGTAGCTGGGGGTTTATTGGTTTGGATGTGAAATCTGTCTGGTAAATTTGTTTTTTGTTGTTTAGCGAATGTGCTAGGGGTAATAGTCAGGAAAACAGCAAGGGTAAATAGGAGTACGGGAGTTACCGTAAATCTAATTACTCGCTTTGGCAGCTGAAATTTTGCCATATTTCACACCTCCCTGAGAGGATGTTTGAAAAGTCAAAATGTATACCAAAAACCTCACTTCCATTCCTCTCTCCTGCAAGGAGAGAGGCTTTGAAACCCCCATTCCCTTGTAGGGAAGGGGGGTAGGGGGGTTAGGTTTTTGAGGTTTAAATGTTACCAAAAATACTTTTCAAACAACCTCTGAGATACCGGGCAGGAAGCAGGTGTTTGCCAAGGACTGTGGGGGTTGAGTTGAGGAACTTGTGTTACTAATTCTATGTTGCCATTGGGATTAATTACCCAGCCAGAAGCTTCCACAATTGGAGTTTTAGCAGCAATTTTGGTAGTAGTTGAAACTGCTGTTGGTTGTGGCTGAGTTGTTGTGTTTGCCAAGTTTTCTGATTTTGACCTTAATCTCACCCAATCTGATAAAGTAGTTGAATCTTGTAATGGTTCAGCGGGACTTATGGGTAGTCCGCCGCGTCCTGTTGCCACAAATGTATTTTGGAATTGCCGAGTTCCAGGAGTGCAGGCGGTGGAAATTTGCCTAGAAGCATCAACTAAATTAATTGGGAGTTCGACTAAGCCGAGAGTGGGGTCAATATCAGGTGTAGTGATTTGCACATTACCGCTCAACCTGCGAGTTCGCCCTGTGGCGGTGATATCGCTTGTGTTTCGGGAATCTACATTCCGGAACTGAATACCAAAGATACCTTTAGTATTGATTCTGATATTCCCGCCACGAAAGTTAGCAGATTTAGCGGTGATGTTGCTATTTTCAAAGCCAGCCAGGACATCGGTATTAATATTGATGTTGCCGCCTCTAACGTTTGCTCCTCTCGCATCGGTTGTGATGTTGCTATTGCCAGTCATGATTAAATCTTTTGAGTTAATGTTAATTGTTGCCTGTTCTCTATCCCGGTCAACTTTGGGGCTGCCTGTATTGGCGATGAGTAAGGCATTTTTGTTTAAACGGATAGAGCGAGCATTTAATGTCATGTTGCCTGCGGTTCCTGTTCTGGAACTCTGCACGCTTACTCTTGCCCCATCTCGTACTAGTAAGGTATTGGTTTTGACTGTCAAATTACCCGCATCTCCTGTTGAGTTTGAGCTTGCTCGTGCAAACAAGCCACTGCCAAACTGACCATCAGCGCTTCTACCAATCAGTTGCACATCAGAGGCATCAACGCTCAAATTTCCCCCGTTACCCGCACCGGAAGTGCCAGTATCTGCTTGTGCTCCATCTCGTACTAGTAAGGTATTAGTTTTGACTGTCAAATCACCCGCATCTCCTGTTGAGTTTGAGCTTGCTTGTGCAAACAAGCCACCAGGAAACCGACCATCAGCACTTCTACCAATAAGTTGCACATCTTGAGCATCAACACTCAATTTTCCCCCGTTGCCCGCACCGAAAGTGCTAGTATTTACCCGTGCCCCATCTCGCACTAGCAAGGTATTGGTTTTGACTGTCAAATCACCCGCATCTCCTGTTGAGTTTGGCCGTGCAGAAGTAGACAAGCCACTAGGAAACTGACCATCAGCACTTGTACCAATCAGTTGCACATCAGAGGCATCAACGCTCAAATTTCCCCCCTTGCCCGTACCGAAAGTACTAGTATTTACACGCGCCCCATCTCGCACTAGCAAGGTATTGGTTTTAACCGTCAAATCACCCGCATCTTTTGTTGAGTTTGAGTTTGTTTGTGCAAACAAGGCACTAAGAAACTGACCATCAGTGCTTGTACCAATCAGTTGCACATCTTGGGCATCAACGCTCAAATTTCCCCCCTTGCCCGTACCGAAAGTACTAGTATTTACCCGTGCCCCATCTCGCAGTAGCAAGGTATTGGTTTTGACCGTCAAATCACCCGCATCTCCTGTTGATTTTGGCAGTGCAGAAGTAAACAAGCCACTAGGAAACTGACCATCAGCACTTGTACCAATCAGTTGCACATCAGAGGCATCAACAATCAAATTTCCCCCCTTGCCTGCACCGAAAGTTCTAGCACTTACCTGTGCTCCATCTCGCACTAGCAAAGTATTGGTTTTAATTGTTAAATCACCCGCATCTCCTGTTGAGTTTAGCTGTGCAGAAGCACCCAAGGCAATGGGAAACTGACCATCAGCGCTTTTACCAATCAGTTGCACATCAGAGGCGTCAACAATCAAATTTCCTCCCTTGCCCACACCGGAAGTGTCAGCAGATACCAGTCCCCCACCCGAAACTTCTAAAGTCCTAGCACTGATACTGACATCACCTCCCTGTCCCCTTGCTTGTGCTTCCACTTGATTAGTAATCTTACTTTTATTGTTAAGGTTTATTGCGACCGTGGCATTAACGGAAATATTTCCTGCCTTACTATTATCAGAACCTAGTCCAGTGTCTATGCCTGCACGCAGGAAACTCTCTCCCGTCATTTCTAAATTCCGGGCATTAACTGTGATACTACCACCATCGCCAGCAGTTACATTTACTTGAGCGCCATTGCTAAGGAAAACATCGCTTCTTTCTACACTATCGGGAAAACTCAAACGACTATTATTACCATCGCCATTCAACCCAACTGTACCGGCACTAGCTAACCCACCTAACTCTACGAGTCCACCAAAAGCATTCAATCTTCCACCATCCATGTTCACATTGCCGCCTACTAGCAGCAAACTTCGACCATTTGGGACACGCAGACCAAATGCATTTTCGCCACCAGGAGTAGATCCTGCTGATGCAGTCGAACTATTTTGAATCGGTGCTGCCGCAATTTGATTAAATAATAAGGCATTTGAATTTACTGTTAACAACGGTGAAGGTGCTTCTGGATTCGAGGCACTGAAAAATCCCAGATTGCCAAATCCTATGGCATTCGCTGTTGTGGCAACAAACGAACCGCCGATATTCAAACTGGCATTTTTACTAAAAATAATCCCATTGGGATTCATCAGAAACAGGTTTGCTTTACCCAACACACGAATCGACCCATCAATGTTTGAAACACTTGAGCCAGTGACTCGTGTGAAAATGTTTTGAATATCGAGTGCATTATTGAAGAAAGCTGTTTGATCAGTGGGAACAGAAAACTCCCGAAAACTGTGGAACAGATTAGCGCCTCTTGTGGTTCCATCCGAAATGACTCTAGTATTGCCATCTAATCTAACGTTGGAATTAGTTGGCAGAGTGTTATCTGGCGTAATTTGTGCGATCGCGCTATTTGTATATAAGACTATTGCACTCGCGATCGCAATTCCTAGACCTTGCCACCAGTACAAACATATAGATACTCCAGACATTGCACTCTCCTATTGAAAAGGAAATTTAGCGAGTGAATCTTCAATTAAGTATAGGTATCAGGGTGCTCGACTTATTCACAAGCTTTGGATATCAACACATTTCTCGCTTCTGCTATGACTTGCAAAAAACGAATCGTCATCATCTAAAGCAGGCATTGTTGTCAAGTATAGTGCAGTGGGAATTCGGTTAAAAAATATTAAGCTAACCGTCATTAAAAGCTCAAAACTTATAGTTCAAAGGGGTGTAGGGGAATAAGGATTGCATAGTGGTAGGGGAGCCAGTGCTATGGGAAGGCAATGCGGTCAGAAGGCCAAGCTAAAAAACTTCTGATTCCCAGCCGTGAATAAAATTATCTCACTGCTACCAATTAAGAATCAGAA
>NZ_CAWUDO010000193.1:0-7497 GCF_963920935.1 Nostoc sp. CCY 9925
ATATCATACTTTCATGCTTGGTTGTGGGTTTTTCCCATGATTGACTGACTTGAAAGAGGGGTGTAGGGTGTAGGGTGTGGGGTGTAGGGAATATTCCTTTTTCATACATGGTGGTGAAACTTGTTTCATTGCGGCTGCCTTCTGCTATACCTTTTTCCTTGTAGTCTAAATACCTGAAAACACCTGTAAGTGTCTCCCTGGGCACTAAAAATAAAAAAGCCCCCCAAGGGAGGCTTATGAAGTTGTTCGCGTGGAGTGAACAACTAATTAATTAATACTCAGAGCAAATACAGTAATCCGAACAAAATAATCCAAATCACATCAACAAAGTGCCAGTAAATTTCAGCAGCTTCAATACCGAAGTGTTTTTCATTACTGTAATGACCTTTAACACGCGATCGCCACAATACGGCAAGAATAGCTAAAACACCTATGGTAACGTGTAGTCCGTGGAAACCAGTCAAAACATAAAATGCACTGGCAAATAAATTGGTAGTTAAACCAAATTCTAGATGAGTATATTCATATACTTGTCCTACTAGAAAAACAGCACCCATCGCAGCGGTAATTGCTAACCAAATCCGCGCACCCCGCGCATCATTCTTTTTGATAGCAGTGTCGGCATTGTGCATGACAAAACTACTAGCAATCAGATTGACAGTGTTAACACCGGGTAGCAATAGTTCTAACTCTGGGGTACCTTCTGGAGGCCAAGCAGGTAGGGTAGCGCGGAAAGCCAGATAGGCTCCGAACAGTCCCATAAAAATCATCCCTTCAGCAATCAGGAAAACAATTAGCCCAAACAAGCGATGGTCTGGATGTTCTTCATGATGTCCGACGGCTGCTTCTGCTGCATGGTGATGATTGAGTTCAGTTTTAGCTGGGTCAATTGTTTGACTTTGCATGAATCTTGATAAATGTAGAGTGGGGAGTGGGGAGTGGGTATTGGGGATTGGGGATTGGAGATTGGAGATTGGAGATTGGGGATTAGAAAATAGTATTTTTAATCTTATTCCCCAGTTCCCATTCCCTAGTCACCAGTCCCCAGTCCCCAATCAATTTATTTCCGATCTTCGGGATTAGCAGCAACCGCTGGGTCGGGTTTTGCTCTTAATACCGAGTTGGGGCCAGCAGACAAGACCGGATCGGGGTCGGATAAGGGTACACCTTCTTTCGCCTTTTCCAAGCCGTAGTCGTAGGGGCCTGTAACTAGTACTGGGGTTCCTTCAAAATTCTCGATCGCTGGCGGTGATGTAGTCATCCACTCTAAGGTTAGTGCCCTCCAGGGATTATTACCAGCTTTCTCTCCGTACAACCAACTCCAAATCGCATTGATGATGAAGGGAAATGTGGAGACTGCCAGAATATAAGCACCATAAGTGCAGATTTCATTCAGTAAAGTAAATTTGGGGTCATATTGGGCAACGCGGCGGTTCATGCCCATCATCCCTAGCTTGTGCATCGGTAAGAAGGTCATGTTTAAACCAACAATTGTCAAGGCAAAGTGAACCTTACCCCAAAATTCGTTAAGCATCCGTCCCGTCATTTTCGGGAACCAGTGGTAAATCGCCCCATAAATGCCGAGAACGCTACCACCAAACAAAACGTAGTGCAAGTGTGCCACTACAAAATAGGTGTCGTGGACGTGAATATCAAATGGTACTGCTGCTAACATCACGCCACTGATGCCGCCAATCACAAAAGTGCCAACAAAGCCCATTGCGAATAGCATGGCGGAGTTGAGTTGAATTTTTCCACCCCACATTGTTGCCAACCAGCTGAATATTTTAATTCCAGTGGGTACGGCGATGATCATCGTCGTGATCATGAAGAACATCCGCAACCAACCGGGGATACCGCTGGTAAACATATGATGTGCCCAGACGATTAACCCTAAAAAGCTGATAGCCAGGGAAGAATAAGCGATCGCTTTATAGCCAAAAATCGGCTTGCGGGAATGCACGGGGATAATTTCCGAAATTGCCCCAAAAAAGGGCAAAATCATAATGTAAACCGCTGGGTGGGAGTAAAACCAGAACATATGCTGGTAGACAACGGGATCGCCGCCCCCAGTGGGATTAAAAAATGTCGTCCCAGCAATTAAGTCAAAAGCTAACAGAATCAGACCTGCTGCTAACACTGGTGTAGATACCAGAGTCAATGCGGAAGTGGCAAACATCGCCCAGCAGAACAAGGGCAATTGATTGAATCCCAAACCTGGGATACGCATCCTCAGCAGTGTAACCAGGAAATTAATTGCCCCCAAAATCGATGATGTACCGAGTAAGAGGACACTCATAATCCAAATTCCCTCACCTACCTGACCTGTTACCAAGCTCAGAGGAGGGTAGGAAGTCCAACCCGCATCGGGGGCATCACCGACTACTAAACTAGCGATTAGCAACAAACCAGAAGGCGGAATCATCCAAAAGGCAACAGCATTCAAGCGTGGGAATGCCATATCCTTTGCCCCAATCATCAAGGGGATTAAGAAGTTAGCAAAACCCGCACCAGCTGGCACAATCCACAAAAAAATCATGATTGTAGCGTGCAGCGTAAACAAGCTGTTGTAGACTTCCGGGGTGACAAAATCTACTTCAGGCGTTCGCAGTTCTGTACGAACTAAGTCAGCCAACACGCCACCAATACAGTAGAAAATGAATGTTGTGACTAGGTATTGAATCCCAATCACCTTATGGTCGGTGTTGAAGGTAAAGTAATCTTGCCATTTTCTCACCGGTGGTTCTTCACCATGAGCGGGGATATTGGCAGTTTCTTGCAACTGGGCTTGTGTCATAGGAGTTAGTCATTAGTTATCAGTTATCAGTTATCAGCGTGTTTACTGATGACTGTTTACTGTTGACTGATTAATGGTGAACTTGGTGGAGGATTTCTGGTTTAATTCCCATGTCCTTGGTGTAAGGAGCGAGAAATTCATGTGGGGATAAATCCGCAGGGTTAAGGGCAACAGCTTGGTTAAGCGTTTCTTTGCTAGCAGTTAACTGCTCTTGTTGCCATTTTTCAAATGCTTCTTGTGACTCAACTACCACTGTTGTTCTCATGGCGCCGTGGTATGGGCCACAAAGCTCGGCACAGATGAGAGCATAATCACCTACTGTGTTGGGTGTGAAGCGAATCTCACTTTGCCTACCGGGGATTGCATCTTGTTTGAGACGGAATTCTGGCACCCAGAAGGCATGGATCACATCGTTGGCTGTCATATTGATTCGCACTTCTTTGCCGATGGGAACGTGCATCTCACCTGTGGTGATCCCAGTTTCTGGATAGGTGAAAATCCAGGCATATTGTAGACCGGTGACGTTGACTTGCAATCCTGGTGGTTTGCCTGCTTTATCAGGACTGCCTCCAATTGTGGGAGCAACACTACCGACACCTGGAGCATTCCGCTTTTGGGGAATTTGGTCAGCATTGCGGACTTCAGCTGTGGCTGGGTCTTGCATCGCCTCATCAGATTTTTCTTGATTGAGGTTAGGTTCGGTGCTAGGAGGTGTATCGCTCAAAGTTGCAGCTATGGCACTTCCATGTCCAGGCATTGTCATTGACTCTTGAGTAATCGGGGCTTCATGGATGGCATGGGGATCGAAGCCACCGATTTCGTTATACACATCAAAACTGTAAACAGAAATACCGATAACGATAATTGCTGGGATCGCCGTCCAGAGTATTTCTAAAGGTACATTGCCCTCGACTGGTGGACCGTCTTCATTGTCACCTGCACGCCGACGGTATTTAAATGCAGAGTAAATTAAAACACCTTCGACTATCAAAAATATACCTGTAGAAACGATCATCATCGCATTGAACAAACCATCGACTAAGACGGCTTCATCAGTAGCTGCTGCTGGCAACAGACCATGATTTTGACCGTACCAAATACTGGTTAGGGTTAGCACGATGCCAATGAGTAATGTCCATATTGAACTTGGAATCTTCACGGCTTACTTGATTGAATTTACTACGTTATCTCAAAGCTGCTCACTTACTAAGGTAGTCTAGGCTGTAAGACATAGAGTCCAAATGTCTGAAATTTTTATTAATTTTTCTGACTATTTTACTAATTTTGAGTACAAGGTGACTAACAGATATTTCCAAAAATAGATGTAAATCAGTAGAAAAATTTAAGGAAAAATTTAGGATGGTTAAATTAACTGCCACTAATCGATTTTTCACATCTTGAAAAATACCTAAAGCTTCAGGCAAAACATAGCGAGAATGATTCAAAGTATAAGTGAGTGCCAATCTATAAACCCCTAGACTATACGCTAGGGTGGAGATGGGGAGGACACTTGCTTGCGTGGGTTCCCCCCGCCCTTGCAAAGTGTCCGTTCAGTATTGAAAATTAAGAATCTATTAGAGATCCACCAAGAGCGGGCAGAAGGTACTGTTCATGAACGAAATTGTCCTACAACAACAAAATGAAGCGGCAGTTGAGCAGCAAAAGCCCAAGGAAATGATTCGTCGCTTGGTGTGGAGAATGTGCATAGCCACTTTAATTTTGATGGCGATAGGCTCTGCCACCCGCGTGATGAATGCTGGGCTTGCTTGTCCAGACTGGCCCTTGTGCTATGGCGAATTGGTGCCAGCTAAGCAAATGAATTTCCAGGTATTCTTAGAGTGGTTTCACAGATTAGATGCAGCTTTAATTGGTGTAAGCGCGATCGCACTTTTTGGTTTATCCTGGTGGCACCGTCGCTCTTTACCCTCTTGGCTGCCTTGGGCATCCACATTTGCCCTGTTTTTAATCGTCTTTCAAGGTGTCTTGGGAGGACTCACCGTCACCCAACTGTTGCGGTTTGATATCGTTACCGCCCATTTGGGAACGGCGCTATTGTTTTTCACCACCCTGCTGATTATTGGCACGACACTCACACCCTATCAGGGAACTGGAACCGTTGGTAAGTTGCCTTGGGTCGGTTTAACTGCTGCCGTTTTGGTTTATCTGCAAAGTCTCTTGGGTGCTTTAGTAGGATCTCGCTGGGCATTACACCAATGCTTCGGCGATTCCCAACTTTGTAATGTAATGTACAGTCATATTGCTGGTTTGGTGCCGCCAACCGTCGCAACCTTGGCAATAGTATTTTTCAGTTGGCGTACACCGGCGCTACATCCAGCCTTGCGGCGACTGGCAAATATGGCTGGCGCATTGTTGAGCTTACAAATTTTGTTGGGAGTCGCCACCTTCAAATTACACCTCCAAGTCGAGCCTCTCACCGTCTCTCACCAAGCTGTAGGAGCTGCTTTGCTCGGTACTTTAGTGGCTTTTACAGTTTTATCATTGCGTGACTCAGTGAGTGCTCAGCAACGAGTCGTGAGTGCTGAGTAGGGAGATGAGGGAGATGAGGGGCACAGGAGCAGAGGAGAGAATAAGAACTCCTCACTCAGCACTCAGCACTGATGATGCAGGTGTAGAAAAGTATTTTCGTTCGACCGAAAGAGCCAGCTTGAGCGGGGGCTGCATATAAGTTATTGAAAAATAAGGAACCAGAGCCAACATGATTGAGACTAATGTCTCTCGCCACCACCAAACTTTTCTCCAAGTAATTCAAAGTTACTACCAGCTAACTAAGCCTCGGATTATTCCGTTGCTTTTGATTACCACAGCTGGCAGTATGTGGATTGCTGCTAAGGGACAGGTAGACCCATTGCTGTTACTAGTAACTCTGACTGGTGGCACTTTGGCTGCTGCAAGCGCCCAAACAATCAATTGTATCTATGACCGGGATATTGATTATGACATGGAGCGGACTCGCCATCGCCCCATGCCTTCCGGTAAGGTGCAGCCGCGGGATGCTCTAATTTTTGCGATCGCTCTAGCAACACTTTCGTTTACACTATTGGCAGTTTTCGCCAACCTGTTAGCTGCCGCGCTAGCTTTCTCTGGCATCGTCTTTTATATTTTGGTCTACACTCACTGGCTAAAACGCCACAGTACCCAAAATATTGTCATTGGTGGCGCAGCGGGAGCAATTCCGGCTTTAGTGGGTTGGGCTGCTGTTACAGGTACCTTAAGCTGGGCAGCATGGTTAATTTTTGCCATTGTCTTTTTGTGGACGCCGCCCCATTTCTGGGCTTTAGCTTTGATGATTCGGGACGATTACGCAAAAGTCGGGATACCAATGCTACCAGTAGTTAAAGGGGATACCGCAACAGTACGGCAAATTTGGTACTATACCTTGATTACTGTGGTTGCAACGGTGTTATTAGTTTATCCCTTAGGTGCGAGTGGAGTTCTTTATGCTGCGATCGCTCTTAGTCTGGGAGGATTATTTATCCATAAATCTTGGCGATTGTTGCAAAATCCAGAAGATCGTACTGTCGCTAGAGAGTTATTTCTCTATTCCATTTCCTACATGATGCTGTTGTGTCTGGGGATGGTAATTGATAGTTTGCCTATTACTCATCATCTAATTAGTGCAGTAATTAATCAACTGCATTTTATTAGCTAAGGGGAGAAAAGTTAATGCGATCGCGTTTGGTAAAATGGGCGCGATCGCGTTTTCAGAACAGTGTGGTTTTATATTATTTCATCTAGTAGAATCAAGTGAATGAGCTTATATCCCAACCTAATTTCAAACTCATTTCCAGGTTTTAAACCCATAGCTTTAGTGTAGGTAGCACTAATCAGAATCTGACCTTTTTTATTGATCCTAACCCGATATGTCGGTTCACGATCCCGCTCATCTTGAGGTGCTTCTAGACTTAGCGGAATAGTCAAACTCACATCCGCAACGCTTACTTGGTTTCCTTGTCTAGAGAGTTTCTTAAATTCAAATGTTGCAACATCATGATAACCACGGACATAGTTTGCCATTCCACGAACATAAATTAATAGTGGTTGAAACCCTATTAGTGCTTCTGCAAAAGTTTCCACTAACGATGCCATACGAACCCACTCTGCTTTTTCTTCTAACTTTAAGCCTGCAAGAATAGATGCTAATTCATGTGCTGCCTTAGTTGGTCGTGTATAGGCAAGTGCTGTCCACCTCTGAGCCTGAGCAAAATCACGCATATCTGGATCGTGGCTCTCAATTTGCTGCTGCACATAGGTTAGTAAAAAATCAGATAATTCATTAATCCGCTTTTCGCCAAAACGGGGATTCTCTTTCAACTTTTTCAATAGAACATTTCGTACTGCTGTATCCATTTCATAGAGTTCATGTCCCACTTCATCGCAAAGACTAGAAAGTAGTAAATCAGCTACAGCCAGCCAGGGGATACTCAACACTTCACTATGAATATCTCGTTGAAAATTTGCCCATAGGCGATAAAGTAAATCTGAGGTCAGGGCTAACGGGAAAGCAGCATGGTAAGCCAAATAGAGGTGCGCTTCTCCGAAGCGTTGACCAAAAAATTCAATTCGACGACTAGCGACTTCTGGCTTCATGCTCTCTACCCTTGAAATAGTCCCTGTTATATTGATTACTGGAGTTTAGACTAAAAGCGATATGAGAGAACGCAAATCAAAAGGAACTTAGA
>NZ_CAWUDO010000194.1:0-7259 GCF_963920935.1 Nostoc sp. CCY 9925
GCCTTCTGCCTTAAAGCGCGTAACCTTTCATCATCACCAAAAGCTGACAAGAACCAAAGATAACTGCTAAGAAAATAGCCCCCGAAGCGACAAACATATTCCAAAAACTTACTTCAAACAAACGCACATGATGGGTAAAGTAACCTACTACGTCGCAAAAAAATGAGAAAAACACCATCGCAATCACAAAGTGAACAATGATGGGGTGTATGGGGTCGGGGTATGGAAGATTTTGGCTATTGAGAGGCAGAGTAGGTATCATTTTTTCCTTCAGTATTGACGCGCTATCATGATTTGCTGCGGTAAAAATAAAAATATAATTTTATTTAATTACGTATTTTTATTTAATAGAACCAAAGATATAGGACTAGTATTTGATTTTTGAAATTACTCGTAAAGGCAGGGAACAGGCAATAGGCAATAGGCAATAGTAAAGAAGGGTATTAGAAGTGTACGGATTTTTTTCAGAAATCAAACCGGATTCCTACAGTGTTTTTAAATTAAGTCTGAATAAATAGTTTCTGAAAGTGGGAAGCAAAAACACTATCTTTAGAATGATTTACGTAACATAAACTATTGAATAACCACTTACAACTAAGCCTGTGGGTAAGGGAACTGGGCTAGGATTAGCTATCAGCTACCCAATTATCGTTGATAAACATAATGGACAAATCAGCTGCTCGTCAATATCTGGTCAGGGAACGAAGTTTATTATGACTCTGCCTATTTAGTCTTAAATAAGTCAAGTCGGTGAAAATTTATCAGTACGTAACAAACAATTAAGCGGTTCCCTGGTGTAAATCTTTAATTTAACCTGATGTTAGATGAATTGAATAAAATATTTTTGAGCGTTTGTTCAAAATAAAATATATTAGGAAAAAGCATTGGGTTGGAATTGGCGATCGCTCTTCAAATTTTCATCAAAAAACATCGCAGAATAATTGAATTAAACTCAATCTGGGACTAGAATACTGGAAGTTTATGAAATATATGTTAATTTTATTACTTATAAAGTAGTGTATATACTTATCCAGAATCAATATTGATTAATCATTCAAAAATGTGTATAGTTAACAAATACACACAATTGGGAGACTTCAATTACCCCGTGGTTCGGCAACGAGAGTTTGATACGGACGAAGTTTTAACGATCATTATGGATTTGTTCTGGCAGCGTGGTTATGCCAACACTTCCATGAAAGATATTGTGCAAGCCACAGGAATCCAGCCTGGAAGCTTATATGCTGCCTTTGGCGACAAAGAAAAGTTATTTCAGCAAATATTCAAAAAATACACACAAGAATTCTTTCGCGCTTCTATGCCACGCCATTGTCCACCCTTGCAATGTATTCAACAATGGTTTGATCTATTGGCAAAAGCGATGATCGACGACTCGAAACAGAAGGGTTGTTTGATTATTAACACAGCCATAGAGCGCGAATCCCATTCACCGAGCACGATCGCGATTATTGAGGATCGTTTAGACGAAATTGAATCATTCTTTCATCTCAATCTTGCTCAGGCAATTGAGGACGGAGATTTGCCGAAATCATTTGCCATCGAGTCGAATGCTAAAGCATTGCTGGGATTAGTTGTGGGTATGTTAGCAGTTGCACGAATCCGACGCGATGCTCAAACCCTTAACGGCATTGCAGCAGGAGCAAGGACACTACTTCATTTAAGCTGATCCCACCCGTAATACCAATTCAAAATTCAAAATTAAGAAAACCAGATGGCATCTGGATTTTACAGTTTGTATCTGTTGCTTGATTTTAGTGAATTGGTATAAAAAGGGAATTTCACGTTGACTGATGACTGTTCTCTTAACCGTCAACGGCGTAAAAAGGCGTCTTTCATCACATCCCTAAAAGCAATAGGTTTTCCCGACACCTTTTTATGAATTAATTTTACGGTTTTGTCTTGACAATGATTTTATTTAGTTTTATCTTGAATGAGTGTTCAAATTGAACGAACGTTCAAAAATACTTGCTAACACCTCAGGAGTAAACCTTATGTCTAACTTAGTTGTTGTACACGGCTTTCCAGTCAGTCCTAATGTCCGCTCTGCCCGCATTGTGTTAATCGAGAAAGGAATTGACTACCGCTTCAACGAAATCGGGTTTGACTATCTGGGGACAGAGGAATACGCCAAGCTCAACCCATTTCGGAAGATGCCCGTATTGGAACACGGAGATTTCGTCTTGTACGAAACTCCAGCAATTTTAGGTTACGTTGATGAAGCTTTTGCTGGGCCATCCTTACAACCCACCGACGCCAAAGCACGCGCCCAGGTGCGGAAATGGATTGGTATTGCGGCAAATTATTTATATCCAGTCGGTGTGATGCAATTGTTTTTGCAACGAATAATGAGTCCGATTATGGGTGGTATACCTGATGAAGTTGTCATTGCAGAGTCAGCAAACATTACTAGTCAACATCTAGATGTCCTCGAAAACGAGCTGGCAACATCATTTATTGTAGGTAATACATTGAGCTTGGCTGACATCATAGTTGGGTCAATGGTGTACTACGTCAACATGACCAAGGAAGGATCGGCACTGATTAAAGCTAGACCCAAAACAGCAGCGTGGTTAAACAATCTCAGCCAGCGTCAGAGCTTTCAGCAAACTCTCGCCGGACTCCTAGAAGGAAAGGCACAAGGTTAGATATAAGTAGTAAGCTGATGTGCTTTGAAGTTGCACAGTTGAGATTGCTAGAAAAACGCAGATTTGAATGATGATTGGCTTCTCAATAATTTTTGTCAGACCATCATCAACACCTCAGATAACACAGGTGAGCGCTCAAGGACATGAGGGGCGTTGTCATTGTCGATCGCAAACTTCCTAGACACATCAAGTCGCTCTGACTAAATACCCTCAGTCAATGAGTGTTCATATAAACATACTCTCAAAAAAATCTATTGCCCAGGAGGTTCAAGCAATGCAGTTAGAAGGTAAACATGTAGTTGTGGTTGGTGGTAGTCAAGGCATCGGCTATGAGACTGCCCGATTGGCAAAACAGTTAGGTGCAGAAGTGACAATTGCAGGTCGCTCCTCAAGCAAATTGGAGGAGGCATCTGAGCGGCTAGGAAAAGTTTACACTGGCCTAGTAGACATCACTGATGAAGCCGCAGTAGAGCGTTTGTTTAGCACAACGGGACAGGTTGACCACGTTTATATTTCAGCTGGTAGCTTTGTCGGTGGTAAAATTCTTGATGGTTCTGTTGAGCAATTTCGCCCTGCTATTGAAAGCCGCGTTTGGGGAAGCGTTTATGTGATTCGAGCGGCTGTGCCAAAAATGCTTTCTGGTGGTTCGATTACCCTCACTGGTGGACTATCCACCGATCGCCCAGTTCCCGGTGCTTGGGCAACTGCGGTGGGAACGGCTGCGGCTGAACAAATGTCTCGTGCTTTGGCGATCGAACTAGCGCCGATTCGAGTCAATGCTGTTTCCCCTGGTTGGACTGATACTCCCATGTGGGATACAATTTTTGGCCCAGCCAAGCAAGAAGCTTTTCAAGACGTTGCCTCCAAGATTCCCACTAGACGGTTAGCAACACCTGAAGAAGTTGCCAGCGCCGTTATTTTTCTGATGACCAATCCTTCAATTACAGCCGAAGTCATTCACATTGATGGTGGTCATCGCTATGTGTAGGTATATAGCAAATGGGCAATAGGCAATAGGCAATAGGTAATAGGGAAAAATTAATTGCCTCGTGCCTGTTGCCTCTTGCCTTCATACAGTATTTTTCACCCAATTAAACCGGATAGACAAATGCAGTATCGATTACTGGGACGAACGGGTTTATACGTCTCCGAAATTTGCCTTGGTACTATGACCTTCGGTGGTGCTGGTTTTTGGAAAGCGATCGGCGAGTTGGATATTGATGCGGCTACAGAACTCGTCAAAACTGCTTTTGATGGAGGCGTGAATTTTTTTGACACAGCCGATGTCTATTCAGAGGGACAGTCTGAGGCTATTTTAGGAAAGGTACTTGTACAGTTAGGATTGCCTCGCGATCGCGTGGTGATTGCCACAAAAGTACGCGAGCGATTAGGAAACACCCCAAATCAAGTTGGATTATCTCGCCATCATATTCTGAATGGAATCGATCGCAGCTTGAAACGTCTCCAGATAGACTACATTGACCTTTACCAGGTTCATGGCTTCGACCCACTGACTCCAATTGAGGAAACTTTAAGTACTCTCAATGATGTAATTGCTGCTGGTAAAGTCCGCTACATTGGATTGTGCAACTTTTCTGCTTGGCAGATTATGAAAGCATTAGCGATCGCAGATAAATATCACTGGCATCGCTTCGAGTCGGTACAAGCATACTATTCTTTAGCTGGTCGTGATTTAGAACGCGAAATTATTCCGCTGGCTCAAGACCAACAGTTGAGCATTTTACCTTGGAGTCCTTTAGCAGGTGGTTTATTAAGTGGGAAATTTCAACGCCACAAAGACAATCCCACAGGTGCAAGGCGCACTACCTTCGACTTTCCTCCGGTTGATTTGGAAAGAACATACAAAATTATTGATGTTTTGCAGCCCATCGCCCAAAGCCACAATTGCTCCATTGCTCGAATTTCTCTAACATGGCTACTGAGCCGTAGCTATGTCACAAGTGTCCTCATTGGTGCGAAGTCTGTAGAACAGTTATGTGATAACCTAATGGCTGCTGAGTTAACACTCACAGATGACGAAATTGCTGTGATTGATCAAGTCAGTCGTTTACCCGTGGAGTATCCCCAATGGATGCTGAATTACCAAGCTCAAGAGCGATCGCCCGGAGGGAGTCGTCCAGCCTCATGATTAATATCATGTCCGATTGAAGACTTATCAATTCGGGCTGATACTAAAGACCGGGGGACGCGGTGACGCCGAGAGGTTTTTTGATCAGTCGTGTTTTCCATAAGGGAGTTTTGATATGGATCGACCTCAACTTTACGGTTGGGCATTTAGCAACTATGTTCGTGCTGTGCGAATTTTGTTACTGGAGAAGAACGTTGATTACCATTTTGAAACAGTGACATTTCAAGATTTGGCTGTGGATGATTTTAGTCACCTGCATCCGTTTCGCAGAGTCCCAGTATTAGTTCACGATCGCAAGATTATTTACGAAAGTCAGGCAATTTTGCACTACATCGATGAGTCATTCGACGGACTCTCGTTTCAACCCAAAACCCCTTTGGAGCGGGCAAGAATGCACCAATGGATGAGTGTGACAGTCAGTTATATTCAACCAATTGCCATCGGAAAAATTTTTGTACAGCGTGTGTACATCCCTGAAAACGGCGGACAGGCTGATGAGGGAACAATTAAGCGTGCCGTAATTGCGATCGCCTCTCATCTTGATGTGCTAGAAACAGCTCTGACTCAAGCTTATTTGGTTGGTGATTCCATAACTCTGGCAGATATTTTTACAGCACCTGTTCTGTTGTCAATGAAGCTTGCCCCAGAGGGCGAACAACTAATTAACAGCCGTCTGCGCTTAAAAACTTGGCTAGATCGGTTGGCAAAGCGCCCAAGCTTTGTTGAAACCACCGTACCTGTTCCCAAGTTTGGACTAGAGTTAGTTGCTTAGGGGTTTCCAGTTAAAAAAGTTCAAAAATGATTACGTATCGTTTTGAATCCCCAGCGCTGCACTGAGCTTGTCGTACCCCTACGGGGAAGCAAGCTACGCGGAGCGTCTCGTTCGCTCTTAGCGTCTCGTAGAGAAGAGAAGTGTCCCCAGTTCCCAATCCCCAGTCCCTAATCATGAACCTAAAAATCTTTGCCCTAGCGTTGGCAACCTTAATAGGCATATCTGCAAAAACAATCGCCCAGACTTTGGATCGTGCTGCCCCTCTGGCATTTCAAGGCCGTTATCTCGTTTCGATATCGGATGCAGATATGCTAGCTTCTGCCTACGTTGATGGTAAACTCGGATCTCGTGAAGGACGGGATGCTATTAGTGTAATTCCTCTAGCAGGGAAACATATCCGAGATTTACGCGCTTACGAAGCTGAGGCGAGTAATTCGGTTGCTGGGCCACCTGGGGCAGTAGCGGTTACACCTGATGGTCGTTATGCATTGGTGGTTGAAACCCTTGAGCAAAGACCCGAGGGCAATTGGCAAAAGCAAACCTTTGCGGATCTTAAGCATGGGAAGCGCTTGTTGGTGTTTGACTTGAGCAACCCGACTCGACCAACTCAAGTGCAAGAATTAGCGATCGCTGAGCGTCCTACATCCGTTAGCATCAATCGTGATGGTTCCCTTGTATCAGTTACTTTTCATCCCAAAGGATCTGGGGCAAAAACTCCTCTGGCATTAATTCCTTTAACCAACGGCAGACTAGGGCAACCAATTTATCCTGCGGTGTCCTCCTTACCACCAGGAGACGAACTAATCCATACAACTTGGCATCCTACTCAAAATACCCTAGCACTTGTTAACACAACCACTGCCGAAATCTCTTTTGCCAAGGTTGTGGGTCAGGATAGTAATCTTGGGCTTCAGTCTTGGGGAAATGTAGTAAAAATAGAAAAGGCTCCCTATATTGCACGATTTACACCAGATGGTCGGCATTTGATTGTGAATAATCTCTTTTGGGGATCGGATGTGCAGGGAACTTGGAATGAAGCCCCACGTGGCAGTGTGGTGAGTATTCGCCTAGAAGCCGACACACAAACCGATGGCTCCCCGCGCCATGCTTTGGTGTCACGAGCTATGACAAGCGTCAGCCCCGAAGGATTGACAGTTAGCCCCAATGGTCGATATGTCGTCACTACCAATTTAGAGCGAAGTTACTTACCCTACAATGACAATCGCATCACTTGGTTCTCATCGCTGACATTGATGACCCTAGATCCCCAGACGGGACAACTGAACCGAGTGGCAGATTATCCTTATGATGGGATTTTGCCTGAAGCTGCTGCCTTTGATGCTTCTAGCCAATATCTCGCGGTTGCAACCTATGACCATTTTGACGATCGCATCAAAGGTGGTTCTATAGATTTTTGGCGAATTGCTAGCGATCCCCTGAATCCACAACCGCAATTAGTACAGACTCGTTATTCTATCCCAGTCGCACGCGGCGCACATTCAATGGTACTAGTTCCCTAAACAAAGTTAGAGGGCAAAAAATTTCGAGTTTTTAGTTAATGTAGGTAAATTTTGCTACTTAAGCAGGATGGGTCAGTAAAACTTTTATTTACTAGTTATCCCAATACTGCTCGCTTTGTGCATTTTTAACTCGGCATTGGATTTGGGGAAAA
>NZ_CAWUDO010000195.1:0-6738 GCF_963920935.1 Nostoc sp. CCY 9925
AAGTTTTAGCGATCGCACTTTTTTACCCGACCTCACAAAATCGCGTTGCTCCCAACCGCAAGTACCAATTAAACAGGTACAAATTCAATTCGACCGCGACGCAGCAGCCCGCTATGGTTTAACTATTGGCGAATTGTCAGAGGTAGTAGAGACTGCACTGAATGGGCGAGTCGTTTCCCAAGTATTGGAGCAACAACAAACCTTTGATATGGTGGTTTGGTTGCAAGAAAAATACCGTAACAATATTGAAATTATCGGAAATTTGCTAGTTGATACACCCAACGGACAAAAAATTCCCTTAGCCCAAGTCGCAAAAATCAACTATGCTACAGGCCCCAATACCATCAACCGCGAAAACGTCTCTCGCTATATTGTCGTATCCAGCAACGTGGCTGGACGAGATTTGGGTTCTGTAATTAAGGATATTCGGGAGAGAGTTAAGCAACAGGTGCAATTACCCTCTGGATATTTTATTGAATACGGTGGTCAATTTGAAGCGCAGGAGGGAGCGACGAAAACTTTACTTTCGGCTGGTGCATTAGCATTTATGGCGATCGCACTTATCCTTTACTTTGCTGTTAAATCAATTCCTGCAACCATCATGATTTTAATTAATTTGCCTTTGGCATTAATTGGTGGTGTGATTTCCATAGCCTTGACAAGTGGCATCATTTCCGTAGCTTCAATGGTAGGATTTATTACTCTATTTGGTGTAGCAGCACGTAACGGACTTTTGTTGGTTGAGAACTACAATGCCAGATTAGCAGAAGGACAACCTTTACCGCAGGTTTTGATGGAAGGGTCGATGGAACGCTTAGTTGCTATTTTGATGACAGCATTGGCTTCAGCATTGGGTATGGTACCACTGGTAATTGGTAGTGGTGCAGGCAAGGAAATTCTTCAGCCATTAGCCGTTGTAGTATTGGGTGGATTGTTTACCTCTACTGCTTTAACCCTGTTAGTACTTCCAGCTTCATATATGCAGTTTAGAAGATTTTTGGTGCCGAGAAAGGCTGAACCAATTATTCAGCCAGAAATTGGACGAGAAGCTAGAGCCTAGTAAAGCTTGGCGGAATTTAAAATGGGCTACGCTTCACTACGCTAACGAAATTAGGAATTAGGAATTCCTATACCCCAAGGGTTTCATTGATTTGAAATGGATGATTTACTTACAACGTGCTGTATTAGTTTTTAATTCACAAAACATCAAGGAGTTTGTATTAATGAAATTTCTGAAGACCAGTTTAGTAATTGTTAGCAGTATAGGATTAATTTTTTTGAGTGCTTGTAATAGTGGGAATCAAGCCGCTAACTCGGAAAGTGCTAGCAAGACTGCAACTACACAAACAAATACCAAAACTGAACCCATTGCTAAAACTGGGGAAGCGCATAATGAAAACGACGGTCATGCTCATAATGAAAAAGGCAATCAATCTAATAATGGAGAGCATAAAGGTCAAGTTATAGAGTCGGGCAAATATCATTTAGAGTTCAAACAAAATATAGAAAAAGATTCTACTCATTTAGATGTGAGCGTACACGGCGAGCAGGACAAAGCAATTACTGATGCCAAGCTCACGGCTCAAGTTCAGCTACCAGATGGCAGTAACAAAACCCTACAAGTTCCTTATAATACCGAGGAAAAGCAATACACAGCAAAGCTGCCTGCAACTGCAACGGGAGAGTATAAAGTTGTTATTCAAACGGATGTAAAAGGTGAGAAATTTAATGGTCGCTTTACCTTTAAACGATAATCCGAGCAAATAAATAATTAGCGATAAGTGAAACTGCAATAACCGAATTTTTTTCCTTACTCAAACATATACTTAAAGGCAAGTAACAAACTTGTTAAACCATAGAAGTTCTCTCCACCGGAGCGTGAAAGGCAGTTATGTCTCATAATCATAGTCACGGACACGACCACGGTGGCAGTAATTACAACCGTGCCTTTGTTATCAGTGTCGCTCTCAACACTGCTTTTGTCGTCATCGAAGCAACCTATGGCATTGTTGCTAACTCCCTTGCTTTAATTGCCGATGCAGGTCACAATTTAAGCGATGTTCTGGGTTTACTACTTGCTTGGGGAGCAAGCATCCTCGTCCGTCGTAGCCCGACATCACGTCGCACCTACGGGCTGCGTCGTTCTTCAATTTTGGCTGCGCTTTTAAACGCTGCTTTTCTCCTAGTTGTTTCTGGCGGTATTGGCTGGGAAGCAATTCAACGGTTTCGTGAACCTGCTCCGGTAGCAGGAGGAATAGTAATTACAGTAGCAGCTATAGGAGTTTTCATTAATACAGTAAGTGCTTTAATGTTCTTGTCGGGGCGTAAAAGTGACTTGAACATCAGAGGCGCATTTTTGCATCTAGTTGCAGATGCTGCGGTATCTGTAGGGGTTGTACTAGCTGGTATTGCAATTATTGCTACAGGTTGGCTGTGGTTTGATCCGGTGGTGAGTTTGATTGTTACTGTGGTGATTGTAGCTGGCACTTGGGGACTTTTGCAGGAATCCTTGAATTTAATTACAGATGCTGTACCAGCAGGAATAAAACCTTTGGCTGTCCGTACTTATCTAACCGAACTCCCTGGCGTAACTCAAGTTCACGACTTGCATATTTGGGCAATGAGTACCACAGAAACAGCACTGACTGCTCACCTTGTCATTCCAGCAGGTTATCCTGGTGATACTTTTTTAGCACGGGTAGTCCGTGAGCTTCACGATAATTTCAGCATTGAACACCCAACTATTCAGGTGGAGACAGGCGATCCGAGTTACCAATGTCCTTTTGCTCCTGATAACCTAGTTTAATTCAATGAACAAGCAGACAGCGAAGATTTCTATGTCGCTCTTTGCGATCGCAGACAAACGGTTGGCGGTAGCGCTCCACCAAAGCATCCCACTGCACGACGAAGATGCTTCCAGTCTGCTTTTGTTGCTTCTATACACTGAGAACAAGTCGATTTGTATCAAGTTTTTAACTTTAAGTCAAGCAAAATTATTAGTTATATTTCCTAATTGTCATTTATTATATTATGTGCCTTTGGTAAGCAGCAGCTTATCACTATTCAATTTTTTAGTGCTGACTTAATTTATGGCTTAAGCGGCTCCGCGAAAGCTTTTTTCATTATTATCACTACTGATATCTTTGTCGGCTATCACTCTACCTATGGCTGGGAAATAATTTTAGAAAATACCTCAAAGTATTTTGATATTCCAGAAAATAAAAGTCTGATTTTACTATTTATTGCTTCTGTCCCAGTTGTCATAGATACAATTTTCAAATATTAGATTTTTCGCTACGTCAACCGCAGTTTTCCTTCAGCCGTGGCTACTTACCATAACATGAATGAATAATTTTCCCAAACCAGCCAAAATTTCATCTTGATTTCATCATGACCTGTCAAAATCATAATGTAAAGGTTCATTCAATAAGTAAAAATATGTAGCTTATTCTACATAAAATTTACTTATAAATTCCAGATGAAGAAAACATTGATTTACACAACTACAGTGTTTGCTCTTGCCACTACAGCTTTCTTTTCCCTTAGTCATGCAAGTGCTAAAGAGACTAACATTGATAATAACTTGCAATATCCTGCTAATAGTTGGCGGCTTGTCAAACATACTTTTCGGTTAAACATCCCTCAAAATAACAACCCTCTTTCCCAACTTATTATAGAAACTCCATCTACTGTAGCAGTGAGTAATAACATTGATGTCTTCGATGCGAATGGTCAGAAAATTAATACTAATATTTCCGTCAATGGCAAACAGATTATTATAGATTTCCCTGAAAAGGTTATTTCTAACACTAAACTCTTAGTTAATTTTAATCAAGTTCAACAACCAGTGACAGGCCCACCTTCGATATACCGCTTTTCAGCAAAGGTTGTTGGTAGTGATATAGATATTTCCGTTGGTGTAGCTCAATTCCCTACATTTTAATTCTTAAATTTTGACATTAATCAAAAATTTCATCTTGATTTCATTTAGACCTGTCAAACTGATCAATAAAGGTAGTATACCTTTTAGACTTCAAACAGTAAACAAGTTAACGGTAAAATTTCTAACTTCTTTTAACTAACGTGTAAGCGTAGACTGACTTTTCATAGAAGTTTTTGAAAATGTTGGTATTACGAGGTCTAAGAGTGTAAAAGCTTAAAATCTTTACACCTAATCTTAATTTTCACATTGTGAAAATTAAGAAATGTAGAAGGTAGTTAATGTTAGTTTTACCAGATTGTTACGTATTGATTTATCACAGATTAATTTTGATTGGCTGACATTAATAATTAAGTGAGGAGTAAACATGAAGAAAGTTCTAAATTACGTTGCTATATCTACTCTAGCTGCTGCACTTTTAATTCCTGCCAACTATGCAAGTGCTAATGAAGAAGATGGTAATATTCCTCATGTTGATGGGAACTCTCAATTTCCTCAGACTCGCTGGTCGGCTGTTAGACATACTTTGCGTGTACACGTTCCCAAAAATAGCAAGAGTGTTTCGCAGTTAAAAATTCAAGTTCCAAATACTGTCAGGTGGAGTTATGATACTAATAATGTTGTTATAAAAGAAGAAAATGGTCGAAAAATTAATACTGATGTTTCTGTAAATGGCAAAACTATACTGTTAGCTTTTAGCGAACCAATTGTCCCTAATACTAAACTAAAAATTGACATCAAGAATGTCAAACAACCATTTCTTGGTAATGGCCCTGTCTACCATCTATCTGCTAATCTTGTTGGCACTAATGCAGAAATACCTATAGGTGTAGCTAGATTTCGTATAAATCCTTAAACTTAGCGCTATTCAATAAATAAAGTTTCTGAGATTTAACTTAAAGTTAAATCTCAGGAGCTTTTTTGATTTTTTAACACAATTTTCCAAATATTATTAATAATTTTAAATTATTGATAATTAATAACTATGGTTTAAATTTTACGTAAGATAAGAAGATTTTATCTGTATTTCATCAATACCTTTCACAATTATAGATATAGAGATAATTAACAGATTAACAAAATAAGGGAAATATTGATGAAAAAGCTGATTTACACATTTACCTTTACCTTAGTTATTGGATCTTCAGTTCCTACTGCTTGGACGAAAAATCCAAATGATGCTAAAATTTTCCATCTCCGAAATAGTGCTACTGTTCCTAATAATGCCCGTACTCAAGATGCTATTCATAAGTTTGATGTTCATGTCCAAGGTAAAGCTCTTTCAGAATTGACGATTGATTTCCCAGAGGGGGTAAGTATTAGGGCAAACGCATCTAAATTACTCTTGATCACAACGAAGCTTAAGAACCAACGAAAAAATCAGGATTTCGCGTTTGATTATTTTTAAAGCCCCAAAGCGATCGCCTAATTTCTTCGCAATAAGCAAAGGTTAATGACATTATTTTTAGCTCTATTGAGAATAGGCTTCACTTATTGACATGATGCGGCCGCCCTAGGGTAAGTATTGATAAAGAAATTGAGATCCAAAATAAATTAAGTCAAAAATTTCCGACAACGGTTTCCATTAACAACAGAAAAGCTACAGTAGCTTTTTCAGAACCAGTAGCCAAACTAATACTTATTTGTTAGTACATAAACTAAATCAAAACCCTAGCTTTTGATTTGTGTATTGTGGTTCGGGTTAAGTGCAATTAGAGATTTTATGAGCTGACTTAATATTTCATCTTGATTTCATCGTTACCTGTCAGAATAAAAATAACTCAGTAGACCTATTGTAATTAGTTAAACTTGTTAACTTCTCTAACAGAGTATCACTAATACCAATCGAGCAATAGAATGTACTGAGTTTTTCTTATAGATTATCTACTACCAAGGCGTGGCATCTCTTTATACTCTTAGATAGCTTACTCGTATACATTATTTAATAACCCAAAATTTCATCCTAATTTCATAAACTTCTGTCAATCTGTTTCTAAGGGATAACCCTGTTATTAACTATGCTGATTTCACAAAATTGCCACGAACCTTTAACCTTTCAATTTGATATGCGGATACTGCTAGTCGAAGATGAGTCAGATTTGGGCGCTGCTATTAAGCGAACGCTGAAGCAGCAAAAGTATTTAGTTGACTGGGTAATGGATGGTAATGAAGCATGGGCATATTTAGAAAATAGTTCGGCACAATATACAGTGGCGATTTTAGATTGGATGCTCCCAGGATTTACTGGTTTGGAATTGTGTAAAAAGCTGCGTTTAAAAGGAAATTCTTTACCTGTCTTGATGCTCACAGCTAGAGATAGCATGGAAGATAAAGTTGCTGGCTTAGATGCGGGTGCTGATGATTACTTGGTGAAGCCTTTTGGAATGGCAGAATTACTGGCAAGGTTGCGGGCATTGCAGCGGCGTTATCCCCACTTACAACCTCAACAACTAACCGTTGGTAACTTTACTTTAGATTACAGCAATAGTACAGTTGTCGGTCAAAATACGACGGGGGAAAAACAGGAAATTTCCTTAACTAATAAAGAATTCCAACTGGTGGAATATTTGATGAAGCACCCCAATCAAATTGTTACCACGGAACAGATTCGCAATCAGCTTTGGGAAGTGAGTGCAGAACCTGCTAGCAATGTGGTAGCAGCGCAAGTACGTTTGTTGCGTCGCAAACTAGCCTGCTTCGACTGCGCTAACCCAATTGAAACTTTGCACGGTATGGGATATCGTCCAGGGCGAACGCATCTAAATGTAGTACATATATACTTAAAGAAGCTTAATCGC
>NZ_CAWUDO010000196.1:0-6738 GCF_963920935.1 Nostoc sp. CCY 9925
GGGATTTAAACCCCGACTGAAACTGGGGCTACCTGTAGAGGTAGGGGTCTTAAACTCTTTTATTTACGATAAAAACTTCTTTGGAAAGTGATGTTTTTTTGAAAATAGCAAGGTTACGAAACGTGACTTCTTCAGGAAGTTAGGGTTCTGTTTTTTGACAAAGTTCAGTTTATATTAAAAACTTTCAGCAAATTCTCAGATGAAATTAATTTAATTTAGATTGATTAGATATAAATTAGTATTAGGGAGGCTTTCAGGATTGACAGGAAAATCAAAGAAAAAATTAGCAACTTTTTGGGAATAGCTACTTTTTTGAGTTTAGGCATAGAACATAGGTAATTTCAAATCAGCTATTCACGATAAAATCTCACAACCAATAATGAAAAAGTAATACACCCTACTCCCTAATCTCTATTACCTTGTTCAAAATATTAAAGCCGTGAAGCAAATTAAAAAAATTTTGCAAAATGTAGATCCATTTTCTTTACAGCTACGCCTAACAGTTGGTATTGGTGGCTTTTCAGCTTTGGTGTTAGGCGGCCTCGCTACATGGAATAGTTGGAAAACACAGCAAATTTTAATTGATAATCATAAACATAATATAGAACAAATCGCTAAACGTTTGCCGCGAGATGTGCAAATTTATAGTGAAATGATGCAACCTGAAACTGGTTTACAAAAGTCTATTAATAATTTGGCAAATAATAATACTTTATTATGGGTCAAAAATTCTGAAAATAAAATTTTGGCACAATCTCAAACTTTAACTTTGTTATCTAATTCTATGGTATCTGAGTTAATGTCTTTAACTAAAATGCCGATTAAACCACAAGTTTACAAAATTAATCAAAACTACTTTGTTTTCTGTGGTGGTTCTATAGAGGTACAAGGTAAGTTACTGGGCAACTTATTTGTAGTTAAAGATATTACCCGAGAACAGACAATATTTTTGGGGATGGTACAGAGTTTATCTATGATTAGTGTGTTAGCAATTATTATTTTAACAGTTGCGATCGCCATTTATATCAAGCATTCACTACAACCTCTCCGTCAGCTAAATCAAATGGCTGCTGTGATTTCCGCAGAAGATTTAGGACAAGCACAGTTATATCTTGATAATGCACCCAGCGAAGTCAAAGAATTAGCTCAAACTTTAACCATGTTGCTGTCGCGTCTTTCTCAATCATGGGAGCAAGAAAGAGAATTTGTCAGTAATGTTTCTCATGAATTACGTACACCTTTGACCATTGTCCATGGTTACTTACAAAGCGTTTTGCGGCGACAAAATAACTTAACCCAAACCCAACAAGAAGCTTTAGAAACTGCTGCATCAGAAGCCGAACGTACTATTCGCCTGCTACAAGACTTATTAGATTTAGCACGAGCAGATAGTGGTTACTTACATTTTCAAATGAAATCTTACGTTTTAAATGATTTAGTTGAAGAAATTGTGATGATGGCAGAAAAATATAGCGATCGCCAAATTCATATCGAGTCTACAATTTACCCAATTGAAGTAAAAGTAGACTACAGTCGCCTCAAACAAGTATTACTAAATTTGATTGATAATGCTGTTAAATATTCTGAAGCTAATACCCCTATAACATTTAAGTTAGATCGACTTCCAGACAAAGTAATTATTCAAGTTTGTGACAATGGTTATGGCATTCCCTTACAACATCAAGCACGTATTTTTGAAAGATTTTACCGCGTAGATGAATCTCGTTCTCATGCCACTGGAGGTTCTGGTTTAGGTTTATCAATCGTCAAGACACTTGTAGAAGGTATGGGTGGTAATGTGAGTATACAATCCAAATTAGGAGAAGGAAGTATTTTTACAATCACTTTACCAATATAATTAATTAGCCAGAATTCAGAATTCTGGATTTAAAATTTAAAAAAATCCACCAATCAAGAAATAGAGTTTGGAAAAATCATACTTTCCTCAGTTAGCTTTAAGTGCGGACTTTTCTGAGCAAAGTCCGCACTTTTCAATATATAGGAGTCCGATTTAATTTATGAAAAAATCTAAGTATTTGTAGGGTGTGTTATGGCGTAGCCTAACGCACCTAAATCGTTAACTGGTGCCGTACCCTCAGGCTAACGCACCCTACGTGTATTTCTCCAAATCAAATATGAGTCCTATACAAGAGCGTTTAAGTTAAGAAGCAATTTATTTTCAAATCAAGAACCAGATATAAATAAACTATATTTTACCTCTGACTCCTGAATTCTCAATTCTAACCTTTATCCGCAATATCAATTCTAGCTGTTCCAATTGGAATGTCTCCGTTTAATCCAACTCTTTTCGCAGTTACTCCATAGAGTAAGATTTTTTCAAATGGAATTCTTCTTTGTACGCCTATAAATTGTACTTCGACAGAAGCACCAGGATTTACAGGTTGCTCAAAGGTGATTGACACACGTTCTTTGTTAATCTCTGTTTTAGCTGCAATTTCTTGACCAGATTGGTCTGTAATCCGAACTTTATTAAAGCTTTCCATCTGACTTGGTAAGGAAATCATTAAGTCTTGTAGAGACATACCCGCTACTGCCACTCTAATATAATGAGTATCATTTCTGACACCAGAGTTAGTAATATGGGGAACGTTTACATTCAATGCTATTTGAGATACTGTATGTGTATCATAATTTGACTGTTGATACTTTACAGGTGTAGCTATAGCCGCAGCAGATGTAGTGAGTATTAGAGCAGATAAACTACCAAAAATAAAACCTTTCATGAGCAAATCCTCGCTTTTGCGTCAACTAAACTTGTAATTAATAGATTGCTACATCACTATGAGTTCTAACTGATGTATCAATTAAAGTATTCTGAGATTTAAAGATTAATTTTCTTAGAAAAATATTTTCCTTGAGATGGCACAAAAAACCTTTCAAGATAAAGCCTTACAGGTTTTTAAGCAAAAATTATAAGTCTATTCAGGAAAAACTCATTTTTCTTAGACTCATACATATTAGAGTGCGAACTACATATCAATAATTCGGCGTTGCTGAATCAGAGTATGAAATGCCAAAATTAACTTCCTTTTTCTTTGTAACTTTGCGCCTTTGCGACGGCAGTCGCTTCAAGTCGGCAGAGCCGCCCAACGCGCTGCCTCGCCTTTGTGTGAGACTAATTCATACTTTCAATCAGCAACGTCAATAATTCATTATCTATTTCTGCAATCCTAGCAGAAAGTTAATTTATGTCAATTAATCAATCAATGGACGGCTAACTATGCACTATACTCTTAACAACTAAATTTTAATCAAACACCAGCAAAGTTAAAGCATTAACCTTGACTTGGAAAGAGTTATTAACGCGGTTAAAACAAATAAAACAACAGCAGTTTACCAACAACTGAGCTAACAAATCACGTACACCCTTGAGTATGGTTTATGCATCTCTGCAAAGAAGCTGACAGCGTAGTTATAACTTGAGAGATTCTTAACAAAAAGTTCTGAAGATAATAAGTAATTATCCGAATTTGATACTAAATCACAGTTAGGTTACCTTACAACTTTTATTTTGAAATTATCTATTTTAGGAGTAATAAAATGACAGCACATATCCTTTTAGTTGAAGATGAAGTTAAACTAGCGCGATTTGTGGAATTAGAACTCAGTAGTGAAGGATACAAAGTTAGCATAGCCCATGATGGCATTACTGGATTGACTTTGGCGCGGGAGTCCTCGCCAGATTTAGCCGTTCTGGATTGGATGTTACCAGGATTGTCAGGTGTAGAAATTTGCCGTCGTTTGCGAGCTACAAGTAACTCAGTACCAGTAATTTTGTTGACAGCAAAAGATGAAGTTAGCGATCGCGTGGCAGGATTAGATGCAGGAGCCGATGATTATGTAGTCAAACCCTTCAGCATAGAAGAACTACTAGCAAGAATCCGCGCTCATTTGCGCCGCACTCAAGAAGTCGATGAAGACTTATTACAGTTTGAAGACCTAAGCTTAAATCGCCGCACTCGTCAAGTGTTTCGCACAAAAAGAAGCATTGAGTTAACAGCAAAAGAGTTTGATTTATTAGAATATTTGCTTTCACATCCCCGTCAGGTATTTACTAGAGACCAAATTCTGGAAAAAGTCTGGGGTTACGACTTCATGGGTGATTCCAACATTATTGAAGTCTATATTCGTTATCTGCGCCTGAAATTAGAAGAAAATAAAGAAAAACGCCTAATTCACACAGTCCGTGGCGTAGGTTACGCACTGCGCGAGTAATTTTATCAAAACCCTGTTTACTTCTCAATTGTGCTGTTTTACTGATGAATGGCACCATCAGGCATAATTGCCCCAGCTAGGTTAGCACCAATTAGTTTAACCAGAAGCCGCTCACCAGAGCGAATCCGCGCTCCGGTTAAATCGGCTCCGCGCAAATCGGCTCCACTAAGATCCGCACCAATTAAATTAGCAGCACGTAAATTTGCCTCTCTGAGATCCGCTAAAAGTAGGTTTGCTCGAAACAAATTAGCTTCAGATAAATTCGCCCCTCTGAGGTTAACTTTGTGCATAAAAGTATCGCTGAGGTTAGCACCGCTCAAGTTGGCATAACTGAGATTTCTGCCAGATAAGTCTTTATTGCTCAAATTTGCTCGACTATAGTCTTTACCACTCAAATCTGGATTGTGCGTTGATGGTGGCTGGCTTGTTTGAGATGGTGTTTCGTAGTGAAACGGCGATGCGGATGGCGATGACTTATGTGTGCTTTGATGTTTGGTTTTTAGAGAGCGCAATTTTTCACGAGCTTCATTTATCGCTTTGAGCTTGTCCTGTGCCTTCTGCTGTAAGCGGAGATTTTCCTTAGGAATGCGATCAGGATGCCAAACAAAAACTAAATCTTTATAAGCCTGGTTCACTTCCTCAAGCGTTGCCCCAGGCTCTAATTCCAAAATTCTATAGTACCGCTCCAGATCGCTCATACGCCATTTTGGTGGACAATCAACTTAATTATGAGTGATACAGCGGTCTATCGGCTGCATCTTTTATTATTTGGGGACTGGGGACTGGGGAGTAGGGATTGCTGTTAGCAAAAGCGGGGCGTTTAGCCCGTTAAGAGTAGAGACGCGATTAATCGCGTCTATACAGAAGTTAAGAGTTATTCTCCCCCTGCCTCCCCTGCCTCCCCTGCCTCCCCTGCCCCTCATCTCCCCATCTCCCCATTTCTCCATCGAGCGATCGCTCTTAAATATGCTCCAACTGGAATTTGATAAACTTCAATAAAAATCCAAACAATAATTGATAAATGTGACAAAAAAGTTAATATTGTCCAAATATATGGCATCCAGGTAATCGGCTCGTTGATATTAGCAGGAAAATAATAAGCTACTATGCCAATGAGAGTAGTAGGAAGAACTACAAAAGCAACAGCAGCTAGCCCATAACCCCACCCTAATTCCACACCTTCTAACTGGGCTTCTGTCCAACTAAACCCATTCCAACGCCAAACCAAGGGTGGTTGCCTAGAAGGCATCTTGATTTGCTGTAGTTCTAGGTTCAGTGTAAAAATCTCTTGGCAAAAGTCACAAGCCATAGCTTCCATCAATGGCATGTGAGAAATCTTACCTATCCGACAGACTGGGCAGGGGTAAACTCCATGATAGTCAAAAGATTTGGCTAAGATTTTAGGACTGGGCATAATGAAACTGTTGATTCTAAAAAGTTGATCTGCTGAATAAGGACTTGGGTAAGAATGATGTGTGGCATTTTTCAATTGTCTGTAATCAGCTTTCGCAAGGTAAAAACAGAAGTCAGGAAAATTAGATGTTTTGATTTTGGAATCCTAGCTTTCGGAATTTTTGAAGGACTATGCCGTTGCCGTAAGTTTTCTCTAATTCCTTGAAATTGACTGTATTTATTCATCTGAACTTTTAAATTATCCCCATTGATTTTTGACTATTTACACTATCTATTCAGTTATGCCATGCCAATATTTGTAAAGTTATATAACAATAAGAATGTCTAATTACAAGCCGCTTTCTTCTTCCAAGCAAACAAGCAACGAGAACTTCACGGCAGAAATTTTGACAAATTGAGGGTAACAAAGCTTAGAATTTAAGCATCTTGAATTTGGAGATAAATCTGAAACTTGTTTAAGGTAAGATGTGTCAGTTTCCAGCCTAGACGCGCAAAAGGCGACTTGCCGTAGGCATCAGGACAGAGCGTGATGAGTGAATTTTGCGAACTCCTCTACACAAAGCAAGCTGCGTCTAGCATCTCGTGGAGAAACGTTATAGTCTTGATTCCCCCAGTTGTACTGAGTCTATCGCTTTTTTAGCAGTTGTGGGGGTCTTGACACCACTAACCCTTCCTGTTAATGTTACTATACATACTTCTATCTAGTTTGAGTTAAATTTTCCAGCTAAAGCCCCTCGCAAATGTTTAACACAAATTCTTACTTTTATTTTTGGTTTAGGGTGGTTCACCGGGAGTGAATGAAGTTTCCATATGGAAACCGCCCGGTGAACCGCAGAGCGAACTCTGCGGTTTTTGTTTTTTAAGGAGAATTTCATTGTGACGACTTATTTCGATAGTTGGTTTTACGGCTTTTACTTTTGGCCCAGAGTCAGTTCCGGGTAGATAGCGTTATGCCGATAAACCACAACGCGCCCGGAACTTCTCAAAGGTTCCGGGCTTTTTTCTGAGTGGGGACTGGTGACTAAGGACTAGGAACTCAATACTGCTCGCTTTGTGCATTTTTAACTCGGCATTGGATTTGGGGAAAAG
>NZ_CAWUDO010000197.1:0-6669 GCF_963920935.1 Nostoc sp. CCY 9925
TACATTTTATCAGTTTTACGCTCCGGTTTTTTCTGAGTTTGTGAGAAATCCGGGTAGGCTAGAAAAGAATCTATCCAATCCATAAGTCTTTTTACCTGATTTACTCACTACAACTTCATCTCCTGCAAGCAGATACACCTCATTCGCACGGAACAAATGCTTGCGGAAAAATAGCCAAAACAACGTTGCCCAAGGAATTACTGTATGAAAAAACCGCAACATCGTCCGATAACTACCACCAATGCCTGCCCAACGAGAAATTCCCAACATGGTGACTCTTCCATTCATTGCTAACATCGCCAGAATTATCTGGTTTAATTGCCGCATCGTCGTAGCATTTATTTGTGGTAGCAGGCACTGTAGCAGTGATAGGATATCGAACATGGGCTGCTTGTAGCTTCTGAGTTGTCGTTGTGAGAGACAATAACTCTACTACGGCAGCCCTATCTCTTCATACTCTTTTTTTGGCGAAGGTATTGTTAAATCTAGGGGTTTTCTAGCTCCCAAGGAAGACAAGGAAAGTTCCCAATCTCGTCTGGATAATTTGCTTTTATCACTTGATGTAGGTATCGCACAGCATAAAACTCATCAATGAATCCAGAAATTTCCATATCACCTACACTTAAAGCATTGTATGGGCTATGTGCAGACCAAGTACCGTCTAAGCATTCCTGTATATAGCCAAGAAGTATATTTTCAAAGAAAACGGTTTTCTCAGCATATTCTTTAACTATTAAACCTTCCTTACGCATGGATGTAAGTTCTGGTTCTTTCCAATTACGTCCTTGTTGGTCATATCCGTAGGACATACTTACAGTAAAGGTATAGTTTCTAAGAGACTGTAGAGTAAAGGTATAGTGTTCGAGAGAGTCAATGGACATAAAGTAACAAAAAATATGTAAATTAAAACATTCCTCTGCCATCTTGAACCATCTTTTCGTTTTTATACCCACTCCCCTTCCACTGCAAGATTACCTATAATAATAAGCGGTGTGTATCATTAGAAAATCAATGGTTAGTCTAACTTTTCTCTTCAGAGATCGCGTAATCGACTTAGAACTTAAATTTAATCAATCAAGTTAGCTAGAACTAAAATCACTCCTTTCTGAAAAGCTTCTCTAGCCATCCTTTGTTTGTCTGTCTTCGATATACCACGACCGGATTCATCGGGTGCCCCAGGAAAAGCTTCTAGCAATGAGATGTAAGAGACAAAGGGTAAAAGTTGGAATAGACGAGCATAATTAGACATCGCTTGCCATTGGTTATCGTTTCCAAGTACATCCCTTCTAGCAGCAGATTGAATCAATTTAATATCACCGATGAGATATGAATTGGGATTTCTTTGTCTGTAGTTACCTTGTATAAATATAAAGTCTGGACGAGAGCCTCCTCCTCTGTTACGTTCTACTATTCTAAGTTGCTGAGGGTCATTGCGATTGCCACAATCCAAACCATTTGTTCTAGGTGTACCATTTATTTCTATTCTTGGAACGAAGCGTAAATTATCTATCAAAGGAATTCCTTCAAAGTACTGACATACTAAGTCTTGAAGTACCAATTCAAATATGTTTGAAGTATCTCCATCAAGTGATTCAAGAAAGCTTTTTGCAAGAGCAGAACCAGGTATAAAATTACTGAATACACTCCCAACAATTTCGCCAAAGGCATCACCTATTTTTCCTTTTAAATACTCTTTAGCTTGCGAACTTGCATAAGTTCTAATAGTGGATAAGGCTGTTTGCATGTCTTGAGCAGCATTAAGCTCCATCAAGGTAAACATCCCGGTCGGGTCGCTGTAAATATATGGATTGTTATACACAAACTGATACGGATTAAAACTCTCCGGCACAGTCTCAATAATATCCACTGGGTCACGGCTCAAGAACAACCCAGTAGCAGAGTCATAATCTCTAGCTCTAAAGTAATACAGTCCGCTTTCTGACTCCAACCACTGTCCTTGGAACCTAAAGTCACCACCCGCAGCACTATCTGCACCACCTACTTGCGACAAAATGTTGCCAAACGCATCATAAAGAAATTTGCCTGAACTTGCACCACTGCCATCAGCCAACCCAATCACTGTACCCATCGCATCGGTCAAATAATACACAGCATTCCCGTTAGCATCCAACCGCATAAACGGACTATTACCACCACCATAAATGTAGTTACTAATGAGATTACCGCTACCATCAGTAATCAAGTCAGTTGATTCTAAACCACCACCCATCGCAGGTGCTACCAAGAATCTGCGTTCCTGATTTCCTTGAATTTCCTTAACTCTGTTACCAGAACCATCGTAAATATACTGTGTCGTCTCGCCAGTGGTTTCATTTTCCACTGTTGTCAGACGGTCATAAGCATCGTGGTTTAAATCTAGCGTCTTACCATCTCTTTCAATCAGCGTTAACCGACCATTTTCGTCATAATCATAATTTTCCGTCTCACCAGTTTCCTGGATGGTATCTAACTGATACCCAGGAGTATAAGTAAACGTGCGGCTATTATTCGTACTTGACTGCACTTGCCGCTTACCAGAAGCATCATAGGTGTAATTGGTTTCATTCAACAACCCACCAGCCGGATTATAATTCGATTCCTTCTTCACCCGCAGCGCTTCATCATATTCCAACTGAGTATAAGAACCATCTTCCCGCGTAATCTTACTTGGTTCTCCAATACCCTTTCTCTCATAACTTACAGATGCTAATACCTGACCTTGGGCATTAGTATGAACAATCGACTTCACTCTATCTAAATCGTCATAATCATAAGTCGTCTTCACGCCATTGGGCAATATTCGTTCTTGCAAACGGTTTACCACATCGTACTTCATGGTAGTAATCCCACCAGCAGGGTCTTTCACCCAGCTAAGATTGCCAAACGCATCATAATCATACTCGGTCGTATATGCTACAGCGTTAGCAGAACCTTTCTCCGTTAATGTCTTTATCCGTCCTACAATATCGTAGGTGTAGCTAATACTGCTACCATTGGCATAATCCATACCTTCGAGACGGTCATTGCTGTCGTAGCGGTAAGTTGTTGTACCCGTAGAGTCAGTCATTGTTTTGACTGCACCCTCTTCAGTATAGGTAAAGCTGACAGCACCAGTAGTAGAAGAAGTTTGCGAGGTCACTTGTCCTGCATCATTATACTGATAGGTGATAGTTTCCCCACTTGGCAGCGTCACCGTTTCCAAACGATTATCAGTGGTACTGTAAGTCATCTGTTTAAAAGTACTATCGCCATAAGTGACTTTGGCTAAATTACCCAAATCATCGTAGCCATACTGAAGTGTTTCACCTGTAGGACTAGTAATTTTCGGTAGCCCATCATCACCGTAGTCGTAAGTATATTTGCTATTACCTAAGTCGGTTGCCGTCTTCAAACGACCCAATTCATCATAAGTAAAGTCCCTATCATTACCGCCAATATCAACAATTTTGGTTGGATAATCCTTCGCTTCTTGCAGGTTATTAGCGTACAGATAGCTGATTTTCTCTTTTTGACCAGTGGTATAAATTGTCTCGGTTGGCAGATAGTAATCATTCATTACCGAGGTGGTTCTACGATTTAGTGGGTCAATTACTGTTGTTTGTAACCCGTTATATTCATAGCGGTACACCTGTTTTTGTACTGTTGTATCTTCTACTAACTGCCCGGAAGTATCTTTAATGTATTTCCCACGTTCGGTACTCGTCAACTTCCCAGATTTGGGATCGTAGAAGTAGCGAGTGAAAACATTTAGTACATCGATTTCTTCAGTGGTGCGTCCGCCTGCATCATATTTCTTCGTGGTTGTCGCACCCGTCCGCAAGTCTTTTACTGTAGTTAAACGTCCGGCTGCATCATAACCGTATTCAGTGATGTCATTACCGTTGGTATCAGTTTCTCTCCACAAACGCCCAACTAGGTCGTACTTGAATGTCGGCGTACCACCATCCGCAGTTACCCAACCTGCCAGCTTACCATCAGCAGTCAACTTCCGCTCAATTTTACCAATAGTGGGTGCTTCTAACTTAGTCCAATCACCACCTGCGCCTTCGTAATCGTATTTGACCCAAATTCCATCCCCGTAATCAACAAATTTCTCTCGCCCCAGCTTATCGTATTCAAAGGTAGAAACCTCATCGTCACTGGTGTCATTAGGTGTACCGTTATCCTCCAGCATCCGCTTGAGCTTACCGTCAGCGTAGTACTCCATTTTAGTAGCACTGCCATCTGCATCGATAGTCTTAATGACATTGCCAAAGTCATCGTACTGGTAGGTTGTCGTTCCTGTGGAATCAGTTTCAGTTTTCACTTGCCCAAAAACATCATAGGTGAAAGACTGGATAACATTACCTAACCCATCTTTCATCGCCAGCATATTGCCAAAGCGGTCATAGTCCATCGTCATGGATGCACCAGTTGGTGTCACTAACGATGTCATATTGCCGTACTTGTCGTATGTGTAATACGTAATTCCCGGCACAACAGTTGGACAACCGCAGTACTCCTCTGTGCGCGATTTTAAGTTGCCTTTGTCGTCATATTCGTACTTGGTAACGAGATTATTTGCATCAGTAACTTGTAGCAGATTATTCTCATCATCGTATTTCATCTGAGTTTGATGACCGAGTGCATCAACAACTCGTACTACATTGCCTCTGGTGTCATATTCATAAGTAGTGGGATTGCCCAACGCATCCTTAACTGTTTGCAGCGAGTTTGCAGGGTCATAATCAATTTCTACAGAATTACCTGTAGCATTGAGTGTTTTCTTTAACCGACCATCATCACCGTACTCAACTTTTGCACCTGCTCTGTTTAATGGGTCGATTATTTCTTTAAGATAATGCGATCGCTCTTGGTCGTAGACAAACTGAGTCTTAAGTTTTTCCTGGTCAGTGACGCTAACTAAGTCCCCTTTCGCGTTATACTCATACCGCACTAACTCACCCATCGGGTCTTTGACACTGGCAATCCGACCCTGTGCATCACGCTCAAAGGTAATTTGCTTGCCAGTGGAACTATAAATCCCCCCATCTGTATACGTCAGCTTGTTCCCATTAGTGTCAGTAACAGTGAGCAAATCGCCCGTTGCGGCATCAATTTCATATACCACCCCTTCTTTCGTGGTTAACTTATACTTGCCACCAAATAGCGGATCGGCAGGATTGTAGGGGTTTCCTTGGAAGCCGTAGAATTCGTCGGCATCTTGTTGCTTGGTGATGAAATTGCTTTCAACCGTCAGCGTATTGGTTACACCTTTGTCAGCAACAAATTCTGGCTGATAGAAATACTTAGAAAAATAGAGTAAAGAGCCACCATCGATTTGCTCGACTTGCTTGGCCTTAAATGTAAACGCTTCTCGTTTACCACCAGGGAGAGTTATGTATACTTTAGTACCATTCTTGAAGGGATTTTGGTAGCCTACAAGTTGGCTGTCTTCGCTGGGTGGACGCAGGGAAGTCCGCAGGTCAGTATCTCTAAATTCCATCCGCCAACCGTAGCCGAAGTCATCTGTGCTACCAGAATTTAGACTGTCATACGTCCGTGTTAGGGTTATAGGTATTCCTGTTACCGGAACAACAAGATCCGTAAACGACAGTCTGAAATTCCCCAGCTTCAAATCCCCAGCAACATCAATCACCTCATCTACATAACTGATGTGGCCACCATTGTCGGCAACTTCCAGGCGCAGGATATACGAGTCATTTTGCAGCAATGAGGGGTCGAATTTACCCAACACCCCATCAGCGATCGCAGTTGGATTATCAACAAAAACTATCTCCTTGAATTCTCCACCAGCAACAGGTGCAACCAAGAGACGGTAATAATCCAAGCTGCCATCATCGGAAATAGAACCCTTAATATCAACGGGTGCGGTTATTAAACCACCAGCGATCGCACTCAAATCAACACTGACAGAAGGTGGATTCACATCGCTGGTGTCAATTACTGCCACATCGAATGTTGCTTGCCCAATATTACCAGCCGTGTCTGTAGCGATCACTTTTGCGGTAATCGTCCCGGCAGTGGTGGGTTTGAAGGTTGCCATACCATTGCTATCAAGCACCACAGGCGTATCACCAATCAGTAATCGCAAGCCTGCAACTTTGATATTGTCAGTTGCCCGTGCCTGGAAAGTTATCGACTCGCCTAAATTTACTAGGTTGTAATTCGCAATCAGCCTGACTTTCGGTGCTACACTGTCAGCCGCCACCGACAGATTATACTGTTGCTGCCCACTACTGCCATTGCCGTCGTTCACTGTAATGACAACTGTATGATTGCCAACATTGCCAGCAGTCGGTGTCCAGCGCAGTCTGCTGAGAGTATCCAGTGTCATCCCCAAATCACGGGATGCTTGATCTAAGGTGTAGGTGAGGCGATCGCCATCCGCATCACTGGCAATGATGTCGTAGTTGTAAGTACTGCCAGGGGTTGCAGTTAATTTAGGATTAGACTGAATTACTGGGGCATTATTTACCCGTGCAGTTAAAGTAAACCCTTGAGCCGCTCCTAAGCCACCAGCATCCACTGCACCGACAACAACTTTATAATTACCAGCAACAGGAGTTGCCCAAGTTAATAAACCAGTAGCCGAATCAATAGTCATTCCTGTTGCATTGGTGATAGGTTAAGATAAAGCGTATTTTGTCAATCAGTTAAAATACTCAA
>NZ_CAWUDO010000198.1:0-6609 GCF_963920935.1 Nostoc sp. CCY 9925
TTTTTTCTACATCGCTCTTGATTACCTGTTCTATCCGAATCGGAAACGAGTGCCTCCCTTCAACACTTACTAATGATAATGCAAAAAAAGATAGTCCTGATATCGGTTTATTTACTAGGCTAGAAAAGAATCTATCCAATCCATAAGTCTTTTTACCTGATTTACTCACTACAACTTCATCTCCTGCAAGCAGATACACCTCATTCGCACGGAACAAATGCTTGCGGAAAAATAGCCAAAACAACGTTGCCCAAGGAATTACTGTATGAAAAAACCGCAACATCGTCCGATAACTACCACCAATGCCTGCCCAACGAGAAATTCCCAACATGGTGACTCTTCCATTCATTGCTAACATCGCCAGAATTATCTGGTTTAATTGCCGCATCGTCGTAGCATTTATTTGTGGTAGCAGGCACTGTAGCAGTGATAGGATATCGAACATGGGCTGCTTGTAGCTTCTGAGTTGTCGTTGTGAGAGACAATAACTCTACTACGGCAGCCCTATCTCTTCATACTCTTTTTTTGGCGAAGGTATTGTTGATTTACATAAATTATTTATGGGAATAGTCTTGTTGTTGATCTTGAGCGTTTGGGCAATCGTAAATTTTGTAGGGCTATGCTCGGTTACGCTCTCATTTATCACTTGTCGCACTGCACCAGGATACCGAAATATTGCCATCATCGGCGCAGTTTTGATTCCCGCATTTCTTCTCTCGTTAACATTCTTAGATGTCTCAACCAATAAACCTACTCCTAGCCCAACATCTGATATTCAGCTAATGGCAACTATTATCTGGTCTAGAACTTTTTTAATTTGCTTTTTGGGTAGCTTTGTAACTGCGGCAACCACCCTATTTAAACGCAATGCTATTCGCTGTTACTCTGCACTTGGCTGGGGTTTTCTGATTTCATCTCTTTGTGCTTGTGCATTTATGTTTATTAAATTTTGATGTCTGCTCTCGCCGCTAACATACGTATATAATTTGAGACAGTTCTGAAAAATTATTTAATCAAGCGATGTCAGTCGCTTCGCTCCAATTCAAAATTAAGAATTCAAAATTCAAAATTGAAGACTCACGGCTCAAGCCGTGGGCTTGGAACAAGGACACCGCATTTCTTGTGCCTTATGGCATCTCGCAATGCATCTTCTTTTGAAGTGGGCTTGTATCCCACAACTAAAGTTTTTAAGTAATTTTGAATTTTGAATTTTGAATTTTGAATTGTTTTGTTAAGGATTGGTTCTGTAATTGGTTCGGTTGCTGGTTGTTTAAGCGGTGCAATTGTTAGTTCGGCTATTGGTTGTATTGTTGGTATTGGGAGTGGTTCCCCAACAGTTGCATTATTAATGCCTTTGGGTGCTTCTGTTGCTGGATCAGTCATAGGCTCGCTGACTGGATTGCTAGTAGGCTCATACTTCGATAACTTCTGGTTTGAGGAGTTATCACTTTATTATGGCTATATTTATCTGAACAATAGACAACCGATGAAATCTGCTGCTCCTGTCGATTAAAAAGTTTTGTAGAAACGACTAATTTCAGAGATATCTATCTAAGGAATTAAAAGTTAAAATTATAACCAAGTGTAAAGTTTGTAGTCAAAGTTGATCCGATGGTTCTGCTATTCCTACGGAAGACAGCATGGAATTTGTATTTGACACAAGGTCGGCAAACTTGTCTTTTGTCGAAACGATTTGGCACACCAAGAGCGATCGCGCTGGCACTTTCACTTCCTCAGCTGTCAGTAACTGGGAGATAGCACTCGCCACCTTCAACGGCAAGACAAAGATTGTCGCACGAGGCCCAGAGACTAAAGCATCCGTTGCCGATTTCCCTGCCGAAGCTGAGTTCTTTGGCATCACCTTCAAACTTGGCACGTTCATGCCCCATCTTCCTGTAAAAACCCTTGTGGATCGGCAGGATGCAACTCTTCCTGAAGCGTCAAATACTTCCTTCTGGCTGCATGGTGTGTCCTGGGAATTGCCGACCTTTGAAAACGCCGATGTGTTTGTCCACAAACTTATTTCTCAGGGGATACTTGTGCGAGATCCGGTAGTCGAAGCCGCGATACAAGGATATAAACCCAATATATCGATCCGCTCCTTACAGTATCGCTTCTTGCAGGCAACTGGATTAACCCAAAAGACGATTCAGCAGATTGAACGCGCCCACTGTGCCGTCTCGTTGCTTGAGCAAGGTACATCCATTTTAGATACTTCCTTTAAGCTAGGCTATTTCGATCAGGCACATCTTACTAATTCGCTAAAACACTTTATTGGTAAAACTCCCGCGCAAATCATTCCTAAAAACACGGTTCCATAGTTTGCGTTTTTTTCCAAGACTATGTTCTCTTGCTGCACCATAATTGCGGTAGACAGCGAATGGCAAAAGGAAAACACCATGCGAAAAGTAGTCGTTACTGAATTCATGTCACTGGATAGCGTTATAGAAGAACCTGCATGGACTGCACCCTATTGGAATGACGACATCGCTAAGTTTAAAGATGAAGAGCAAGACACCAGTGATGCTTTGCTCTTGGGACGCGTGACCTATCTAGGGTTTGCCGCCGCCTGGCCAAACAGCGCTGATGAAGGGGCTTCTTACATGAATAATGTCCGCAAATACGTGGTGTCAAAGACCCTAAACGCAGTGGAGTGGAACAACTCAACGCTCATCAAAGACAATATTGTCCAAGAAATCACCCAAATCAAGCAGCAGTCCGGTCAAAACATTCTGGTCTATGGCAGTGCCGCGCTTGTGCAAACTCTCATTCGGTACGATCTTGTGGATCTCTATCGGTTGCTTGTTTACCCGGTAGTTGTAGGCAAAGGCAAGCGTCTGTTTCAAGAGGGTACTACTGCGACTTTGAAGCTTTTGAAATCACAGTCGTTCAGTTCAGGTGTTGTGGCACTCGTCTATGAACCAGAGCGCAAATAATCACCGCCATCTGTGCAAAAAATCAGCGTTTTTGATTTGTAAGATTGAACTACCTCCTTAAGTATATTTGCTCAGATATCTCTAAAGTTTATGCCAAGATATTTTGAGGCTTTTTAGTGCCATTCGATGCCAGATTCTGTAATCTTGATAAATACGCACTGCACTGCTGATACCAAAGAAACTATGCCAAAAAATTGGGCTTTGAAAGTAGACCAGTTTTTCAATGCAAACCCCCACTGCATTATCGCTACCGTTCACGTTGACAACTTCCCCGCCGACCTGCCGCTAGAACCCAATATTCGAGAACCCAACCGTAAAAGCTCAACATATAGACAAATCTTCGACTCACTGACAACCGAACCCGAAAAGTTCTTCTCAAGACATAGCGGAATCGTGCTGTGTGCCAACAAGGTCAAGCCCAACAGTAAAAAGACACAGCTAGAGTTAGAAATACTTGAAGCCAGTGAGGGCGGTAGCGACGGCATCATTAACGGTGGACATACTGTTTTAGCTTTTCAACAGGCCAGAGATTACAAGTACGACCTTACCGAAGCCAGAGTCAAAGTCACAATCCACATTGGGCTAAGTGAGGATGAAGCGAAAGACATCGCCCTAGCATCAAACACATCTGCCCCAGTGGATGCGCGTTCTAAAGTTAACGCCAGGGGTGACTACAAATTCATCAAACAGTTTTTAGCCCAACTAGAACGCGAACAAGAAACCAAATTCCGCATTGCCTATTACCAGAATCAAAGCGGCGCACCCAAAAGTCCGCAGTGTAATGTCAACCACCTCATTAAGTTGATGAACTGCCTGGACAGGAACAAATATAACCCAGACAGCAAGAGCAGAAGCAAACACCCGCCTGTGAGCAACACGCCGTCGTTGAGTGAGGCTGAAAGAGAAAGGCTCTCAAAGTTATTACCACTACTACCCAAAGGGTTATGGATTGAGCAAAGGCTGTTTCAGGTAATCGAAGAACATATCACCAAGCCCAAAAGAAAGGGAGTAGTTGACCTCGCCTCTATTGACCCGCGCAAGAATACGCTGCTGCCCGACAGCCGATACTCGTTTGGGTTTGCTGCACCTGCTGATATTGCCATGCCCATAGTTGCTGCCTATCGGGTGTTTTTGGATGAACAATACAACTGGATAATTCCCTTTGATGAGTTTGCTGAGGATTTTCTACAGCATTTGTGGGCTAACTATTACAAGAAATACTTGGTGTCGGAGAAACTCGCTGGTAATACAGTTGGGAGTAAAATCTGCCGTAATCCCGTGATTTGGGATAACCTTTACGTTTCTGCTCAGAGTTTCCTAAATCAGCAGTTGCTCAAAATGGTTGGTTCAAATACCAAGCGTGAAGAATTGAAGCTGGTGAATTAACACAACAAAACTCAGGTGGTGGATTATGATGTTCCGCCAACAACGCATCAACAGGGGAGATATAACACTACGGCTTGATGGATGTTGATACCATGCTAAAAGGATCGGTGGAAGCCGCGAAAACTATAAGGAAAAATCCAAATGAACTACGACATCAAAGACAAGACCATTTTGGTTACAGGCGCAAATCGCGGTATCGGCAAGGCGATAGTTGAGTCGTTTATTGAACACGGAGCCACTAAAGTCTATGCAGCTGTTCGTCAGCTCAACAGTGTCTCTTCATTGGTTGAACAATACAGCGATCGAATAGTACCAATTCAGGTTGATTTAGGCGATCCCCAATCTATTTTTGCTGCTGCTCAAGCTGCCCCAGATGTGCAAATTGCGATCAATAATGCAGGAGTCTTTCAAGCTGGGACTCCCTTAGCTGAGAATGCGATCGCCTCTGTTGAATTTCAGATGAACATCAATGTATATGGATTGATCTACATGGCTCAGGCGTTTGCCCCGGTACTCAAAGCCAATGGAGGTGGTGTCTTTGTCCAAATCAATTCTGTCGCTTCGCTCAAGGGTTTCTCCGACTCTGCCACTTACTGTGCCTCGAAAGCTGCGGCCTATTCAATCACCCAGACATTACGAGAACTATTGAGTGAGCAGAACACGCTTGTGCTAAGTGTTCACCCTGGCCCGATTGCCACCGATATGGGCGATGCGGCAGGAATGAGTGAGGTTGCACAGACACCTGCATTTGTGGCAGACGGGATCGTAAAAGCTCTCAAAGCCGGGGATTTTCATGTCTTTCCTGACCCGATAGCTAAACAAATGGGCGATGCTTATAAGAGCTTTGCCCAAAATGTCGTTGAAGTGTCATCAAGTTAACTACATTGCCGGGTAATGCTTTAGATAAGGGTATCTGGGTATTAAACAGCAAGCCCAAACTCTTTTCGATTGTGCTGTTAAACAGCCGTGCAACGATCGCAGCATCATTTTACCATTTCAAGAGTTTGGACAGACATAAACCCTACTCCTGCACCCCAAACCGCCGCATCATTTCCGCTAATTCCACAGCTGACGGCGACTCGATCCCAATCCTCGTTCGTATAGCAACTTTTAGATAGGCGATGGAAAGCGACAAGCTGAAGCATAGCGTCTACGCACCCGGTACATTTTCCCAGCGCCACCTAACTGTGTGTTGAATCTCTGCTTTTGGTAATTCTTCCTCTACTCTAGGATTTTTTGCAATCGCCCTTTGAGATCGCGAATCGCAGCACTTGTATTACGCTCATAGGCAATTTGCACGCAACGAGCAATTGCACTATTTAAATCAAAGTCAGGAAAATAGCGGCTGTGGGTTTGCAGTTGATAATCTTCACCCAATAATTGATGAATTAATAATTGATGATTTCTAAATAACCAAATTTCCGGAACACGATAGGGAAGGTAATCCTCAACATTGGAATAGCTGGTGACATCAATTTCAATCACTAAGTCTGGTGGTGGGTCTTTTTCCCAGTCAGGGCGGCCGCATCATGTCAACAAGCAAAGTCTATTCTCAATAGAACTAAAATTAATGTCATTAACTCTTGCTTATTGCGAAAATTTTAGGCGATCGCTTTGGGGCTTAAAAAATAATCAAGCGCGAAATCCTGATTTTTTCGTTGGTTTTTAACCTTCGTTGTGATCAAGAGTAATTTAGATGCGTTTGCCCTGTTTTCCCAGTCGATGCGTTTTTTACCGGATATGGCTTGCCAATTGTCAATATAAAAGCAATAATCTGGCTCAATCCCGCTTTCCTGGGGTAAGCTCATTGTCACTGGTGTAAATGCATCATATTCTCGCCCATCGCAATCTAATAGAGCCATCGCAATATTCGCCAGTAAATGGGCATCTCTACCGTGTACTGGTAATGGCGACATCAGCAATACTTCTCCATTGCAATACTTTATACGCGGGAGCGATCCATCTCCCCGTTGCTCACATAAATGCTGATAATCCTGCCAACTAGCAGGTAGGCGCACTACAGCACCAGGAGGTAATTGAGTCTTGTCTGGAGAAACGAGGGCAAACATGACTGATTTTTCCTAATAAGCCGCATAGTGCAATCATAACAACGACAATTAGAATCGGTGGTAGTATTCAAAATAACGCTTAAATCTTTGCCTGACGGGAGCAATTGCAATCTTCTGTTGCCGCGCCCATTCAAAAGGAGCAATGACGCTAGATTTGGCCTGTTGCATCGGTGAGAGGTTAGAGTGATTGCACTTTTGTCAAGAGGGTGCAGGAAAAG
>NZ_CAWUDO010000199.1:0-6598 GCF_963920935.1 Nostoc sp. CCY 9925
CACTCTTATCTGGTGACTCTGGTTATCAACTTCATTGTTGGCGCTGGTTTGGTTAATCAAATCCTCATCTACAAACTCAGAAAAATTATCAACACTCCCTTTATATGATTGTGATAATGTATCTTTAAGTTGATCTTCACCTGTTAAAAAAACATTTCTATGGATAGAAGGATTTAAATCTAGATTTTCTTGGTCTTGAATAGGTACATATTCCTGGGGATTTTGGGAATTGAATGGTATAGTCAAAAACTCAACAGATGTGGTAGAAGGCGGAAGAATTAAGGGGGAATTGGGGTTAGGTAAAACTGGAGGTAAATCAGGATCGGGAGGAAAATTTGACGGTGTTATATCATTACTACCGGGGAGAAGTTTAGGCAATAAATATGCCATCATCTCTTCTACTTGTTCTATTTCCTCATCTGTTACACCTTCAAAGTTACCTTTAGACCATTTCCAACCACTATCCTCATCAGGAGTAAGAAAATAAGTTTCTTCTCCTATTTCAATTCGACATTTTAAATCAATAGCTGATTCGATTGATTTATAAATAAACTCTCCTAAAGGATAAATAAAAGCTCTAATAAAATGCTGACTAGCTCTAGCGTAAGCGGAAGTGAGTTGCAAATGTCGTTCATCAAACATATTTATTTGGGTGTAGCAGAGTAAAGGGTAAAAGGTAAAGGGTAAACGGATTAAAATTCATTCTTTTTCGCTTTTCCTTTACTTTCTACATTCTTGTCTAACCACAACAATTGCAGAATCGTCTTTGCAAATATTTGTTATGAACAGGGTTGTCGATGATGAGAGAACAAGATTGACGTAAAACCTCATATTGTTGCCAGTTAGCCCCTAAGCATTTGATATCCATGAGCTTACCTTGGGGTGTAACGCGATTAAAAATAATATGAATATAAATATTGCTAGGTTGAATATCTAAAAAATAGATATACTGCAAATCATGCCAGCCGATACCGTGAATATATTGGTTAACAATTTTCAGACAAGATTCTTGATTTAGTTTAATGTAAGTGTTTTTTAGGCTGATGATAGTATATATGCCCAAACTCCTCAGCTTTCGTCTAGTTTTAGATAAAGTCTTAAACTCCTGAATAATTTGAAGGGGAGGAAGACTAATATCAATAAAACTACCATTCGCTAAAATCTTCTCTTGAGATAGTGTTTGAATTAGTTCAAAGTTATTAATTTTCAATTCTTCGATAGTCATTTTCATAACAATCAAATTCCACTGTCAGATTTGTTTTGATTAATCATGCTGCCGACTTCTTTGAATGTTAATCCAGAATTATTAGAAACAGATTGAGTATTTTCGGGAAGCGGAAAGCGTGACTCAACTTGCTTAACTCGCAAAGCTAAATCTTGCTGAGAGGGAAATTTCTGTGTACTTTTCCTAGCTAACAAAGTGATAATCCTTGCCCATTTAAGTTGATTGTATTTCTCAATATTTTTGAGTAAATCATTAATTTTGATAGTTTTGAGTAAAGGAACAGACCCTTCCTTTTTATTGGCATAAGCCGGATTAATAAAAACACATTTACCAGCAATTAGTTTGAGAAATTGAGCCGATTCAAAAAGCTTTCTAGTTTTCTCTTGGTCGCTGATGCTCGTGCTATTATTTTTACTACCAGTAGAACGGCTTTTTTGCTTGTACTTAATCTCTTCATCACCCAAGAAGTTGGAAAATAATTGCGCCGACTCGTTCTCACCAGGATTGAATATAAACTTAGTGCTGCAAGCCCCCAGAATCGCCTTAGCGATATCTTTACCGTAGTTCTTCTCAAGCTGCCCCATATTTTGGAAGCCGATAATACCGCAGAAGCCCTCAGAACGAGATTCATTCAGCCATCTATATAAATCAGGCAGATAAATAGACGGTAATTCATCCAGTGCAACGATGAGTGGATCTTTCCGTTTTTTGGCAATGTTACGGGCGATGGTCATGTGTAAAATGCTGGTCATGAGAGGCCCGACTGCATCTCGGCGTTCTCTGTCCAACCCAAAGATAATCATCTGCTTACCTTTAATTTCTAAAGGTAAAGTCGTCTTTCCAATGAAGCAGCCTAGTGTGTTTTTGGCCATAAAGCGAGTGAACATGATGCTGGCAGTTGCAACAATACCTGCAACAGTCTTTTCAGATGCAGCAGAACTGAACAACTGACCAAAGGCAATTTTGACCCAAGGATTGAGAGAAGCAGCCATAAGGCGTTTGACCATTTGTTCACTAGAAAGTATGGCGGCGCAAGTCATAACATCTGCGAACTGACCGAACTCTTTAGCTAACATCAATATTGCTTGAGTCAGCTGATCCCCTGAAGGGCCAAAGAAACCGTCCTCAGTAGAATTGCCCAAAAGTCGAAAATTCTTGTTGATGACAGTGGAAATTTGTCGGGACGATTCGGCATCACTACTATCCCGGAGAAAATCTAGAGGATTGCAAACTTCAGATTCAGCAAATCCTGGTGCAAAGATGTGAACATCATAGCCCTTGTATTTGGCATAGGCAGCAACTTTCGCTTGAGATGGATACTTAAAGTCATAAATTATACATGGAAAATCCTGCTCGATTGCCGAGTAAATCATCGGGTTAATGGCGCTGAATGTTTTACCACTACCGGGAGCGCCGATGACGGCTGTACCTCGTTGCACATCAGGTATATAAAAAGTAGTGCCAGCACCTAATGGTTGATGTTGACCAATGTAAAGTGCAGCACTATCACATTGGGGATTGGCAATTTGCAAGATGGCCTTTTTCTTAGCAGTAGCAGTTTCTTTAGAGCTACCCCAATAACTGGTAGCGATTTTCTTTTTGTTACCATCGCCAAAAAACACCCTCATCAAAATATAAGCACCAAGTAAGGACAAAACTGTTAGTCCATTGGGGGTGAAAAGAGAGTGAGTGTACTTGCCAATTGCGTCTGAAGGATTTTGTAATTGCTCAAATCGAAATCCTTGAGGATTAGCGCTATTTATTTTGAAAGATTTGCTCATTTTAAGGCAGAGAATTAGGTTGACCAAGAACGATAGGGTCTTTCTCTTGGTAGACAATAAAAGGTACAGGCCCAATGAAGTAGGGACTACAAGTGCGACCAATCAAGGGAATGGTTTTACAAATACGGAAGAACATAGTAGTGTCCACCTCTCCACTGCCTTCATAAATATTCCAGACAACTTGTTTAAAACTGGAGCCAAAAGGGTTTCGACCAGTAGGCTCTTTACCACCATTGAGAGCTTTCAGGATGCCAAACCCACCATTAACCTTTTGAAATTTACCGGACATCCATTGTGTACCAGTAGTTTTGCCAATGCCTGACATCTCAGCATGAGCGCAATTATTTTGCAGACAAGGTACATTAAATCCGTCTTGATAACTCCCAGAGATAGAGCGAATGCGGTTAGCTTCAATATCTCGTAGTGGCAAATCCAATGAAGCCACAAATGATAAATCAAGTGTTCTTAGTCCCGGTAAATTATCCCAAGTCAAAGTGGACAATCCGGGAACTCCAATAATAAGGGAGTCCTGCCAATTGTTAAATTGGTTGATTAATGCGTTTTGAAGATTAGGAATTGATGTCAGAGCGTAATTATTTAAGTTAATACCTTGAGAGAGTGGAATATTACTCAAACTAGAATCACGACTGATATCAGCGATTGTGCCAGAGCTAATTCCAAATTGCTCGGCAAAATCACGGATGGGTCTAACGCTCGTAACGCTTCTATTCCCTAAGTCGGGAACGGCTTTGACTAAATCAGATAATGTCTGCCATTGAGTTAATTGAAAATCAGACAGTCTCAACCGACTTAAATTGATTTCCTGTACTCTAGCTATCGTTGAAAGGTTTAAACTTTCTATGGCTAGTTCAGGAGTTTCAAAATCCCCTAGTTCCATAAACTCGCTAATGCTTTGTCCTGCCGTCCAGGTTCTAGTTTCTCTACCTCTTGTGCCTGGGTAGGTAACACTGCCACTAATAGAAATAATCATGTCGCTCAAACGTAAACGTGACCAATCAGGAGTAAACCCATTGGGTGAATTTACAATGGGTATTTGTGCAATACGGTTTGGATAAGCACTATGAACTTTCCTTGTGGTCTGGGAAAAGGTTAATGGTTCGACAAGCTCACCAACCGGGTAATGGGTAAAGGATGTATTTAAAACCTTTCCCCTTTCCCCTTTCCCCTTTAACCGAACCGTATTGGGTACTTGTGCAGAAGCCTTGGGCAGCAAAAAGCCTACAAAAGAGTTCAATAGTCCATATTTTATGAAACTATGAATCAATAAGCTACCTACTAAACCCAAAAAAATGAAGTAACGTAAGGCGTTATCATTGGGCCGTAAAGATGATTTCATAAGCCATTACCTTGTGTTAAAGAAGAATTCAGCTATTCTGAATTCAGGAGTCAGAATTAATGACTGGGTGATTCAGACCCACCACTCATTAAAGACCACTAAATCGGAGATTTAGTGGGGGACTTAAACCCGTTTATTCAGACGCTCGCGGACTCGCTAACGCTGCGCTATCCGCCACTCGCACAGAATTAAATTGGAGAATTCTGGCTCCTGACTCCTGAATTCTGTTCGTTAAATTATCAGAACTATTACTCAAAACAATTAATTTATTAACTAACTCTTCAGAGACAGAAGCTGCCTTTGCAGCAGTATAAATGTCATCACCTGCTTGTAAATGACTAATTAACTTTTGCAAGCGTTGGTATAGTTCATCTTGGTAATTTATCCATCCACTTTTAATAGCGACAACAATCCCACTTCTGATTTGATTAATTGTTTGTTGTGTTTTAACTAATGATTGCAATTGAGGTTTCGGGGTTGTTTGTTCTCGTGCCACATCATTAGTAATCGCCACTTGACTGTATTTAGGCTTCCCAGTTCCTGCACTAATGCGAAAGCTGTAAGCCTTGCGTTCCCCGATTGACGATTGCGTGATGACTGTTAATAGTGTGCTTGATGTTTGCGGTAGCCCTGGAATATTCACTCTTTTGATTCGCCGCAGATGAATTAGCCCCGCACCGGGGTTACGACAATTCTGGTCAAGCCCTTCTAAGCAACCATCTGTGTCAAGTAAAATTTGCGATGGGTCATCAAGCCATACCTTCTTGATTGTTTCGCCAATTTCATAGAAAGAAATCGCTACCCCGTGACCATTCCAGACGTTAATAGTTTGTAAAGTTGCACCTTGACCACTAGCTTGAGTTTGTTTGATGGTGCGAACGACTGGGGCAGCAATTGTGGAGATTGGAGTCAGAGCCAAAGCCAATGCTAGAGTGCCGCTTGTAACTGTATTAATTATGCTTTTCATGGCAACTCCAAAGACTGATTGACATTAAAGGTGAGTTTGGTTCCCTTTGGAATAAACCAAACATTGGGGCGAGAGAAAATTTCTTGCGTAGTTCGTTGATTACGTTGGCTGATGTTTTCGCTAACTTGACCAAAAAACCCTTCGAGTAACGCACCAGTAATATTTCGACGATTGCCACTACTACGCCGAAGAATACTACCTGTAAATTCATCCTCAACTTCTTCTTCACTATCCGGTTGGTTCATAATCTCTCCAACCTTTCCTAATGCAGACACAGCGCCACCAAACAAGTCATTACGGGCAATCTCGCCTCCCCTGTCCTGAAATCTTCGAGCTATCAAAGGTCTGCCACCTTCCCCAGCCACGGAAATTGCACCCGCTCCTATGGGATACTCTGTATTATCTTTGATGATGCCCCGAACATAGGCGATGGCGTAACTGCCCCCATCAACTGAAGCTAACTCGACTGCCAATAAAGTACCCGAAGGGATTGCCACTTGACCATAGTTATCGCGTAAATCCTCTTGCAGTCTAGCAACAGACCTAGTGTTATTAGAGGTTGGTGTTTGTGTCTGCCCTGAATTATTAACTGTGGTTTGAACTAATGGGGTAACAATCACACCAGTAGCAAATGAGCCAACTGTCAAATAACGAGTTTGTTTCCCTTGGAGAATTTGGCTTTCTTGAGGTAAATAATTGTTAGCTAAAGTAATCTTGTTAACCTTAAAAGTCGCTTTCCACCTGGGGCGGATCTTTTCAAGAGAGTCGCTTGAGTTTTGTGGCGTGGTTTGGTCAAGATTATTTGTATGTGTTTGTTCATTCCGTTGATTTTGAACTGCTTGAGCAAGATCCGGATCTAATGAAGATTGTTTACTGGTGCTAGTCTGGGCATAAGCAATTTTGCCGTAAGAACCGATGCTGCGGAGTTTGTTCAATTGTTCAAGGGGATCTAGGGGCGCTACTATCTGCGCTCTTATAGAGGGTCTTGGAAAAAAACTCCTGCGTGTTGGTGGCTGAGTGTAGGTTCTAATCGGTTGTGGTGCAGCCTGAGTTACGCGACGTGGTTGTGTATTTTGAACAGTCCGTGGCGCAGGCCGTGGAGATGGTGGGTTAGATGGCACGACCTTTTGGTCTACTGAAACTGGTACTGGCGCTGGTTGGTCTTTTTTATTTTTGTTAATGCGACCTAACTCATCCTCTTGAGAGGACAGAGCTAGTTTTGCACGAGCGTCACCATCCCCCTCATTATCTTGTGTTTGTTCTGTAGC
>NZ_CAWUDO010000200.1:0-6217 GCF_963920935.1 Nostoc sp. CCY 9925
AGAAGAAGAATTACAAATGAAATCTCTGGACAACAGCACACTGCAACGAGAGTCACTGCCAGAGGAAGAAGAAGACGAAGACGAAGAAGAAGAAGAATTACAAATGAAATCTCTGGACAACAGCACACTGCAACGAGAGTCAGCGCCAGAGGAAGAAGAAGACGAAGACGAAGAAGAAGAAGAATTACAAATGTCGTCGATGGTGCAGCGTCAGGCGAAAGCTGGGATGGCTGCTAATGCAGACTTGGAAGCGTCCATCAACCAAGCAAGGGGTAGTGGACAGCCGATGGCCGAGAATATCCGGCAACCGATGGAACAGGCCTTTGGGGCTGATTTCAGTGGCGTGAAGGTTCACACGGATGCTCAATCAGATGAGTTGAATCAATCAATTCAGGCGCGTGCTTTCACCACAGGGCAAGATGTGTTCTTTCGGCAAGGCGAATACAATCCTGAGAGTCGGGGCGGTCAAGAGTTGTTGGCGCACGAACTGACACACGTTGTGCAGCAGAGTGGGGGGGCAGTGCAGCGAAAAGTAAACCAAAGGGCAAGTCAACTAGGTTCTTCTCAAGTTATACAAACCTTTTCAGTTAAATCCCCATCCGCCCAGGAAAATTTGATCAATGAGCATAAAAACAATCAAAAAATCCTCCAAAAAGGATGGGATGCAACTAAAGTAGATGAACTTGTAAATTGGTGTAAATCAGAAAACCAATACAATAGTTTTATTCAGAATCTGTCCTATGAAAATTGGAAGGTATTAGAGCAAGATTTTGATGGTAAAGATTTGCCTAATAAAGTGCTTGATACATGGGTCAAATACCAGGACGCTAATCAAGAAATTCAGAAATTGACTAACTTTATCGGCTATAAAGGTTCTAAAGGAACAACCTGGAGCAAAGGCACAGAAGGTTACGACTGGAGTGCTTGCTACATAGCCACTAATCAAGATCAAGCTGAAGGTTACATTGGGGAAGCTGGAAATGAGACAGGAATAGCCTCTCTGTGGGAACTTAAATTAACAAAAGAATTGCCTGTATTATCGATAAGAGGCGGCTTTATCGACCAAGATAATATACCAGGGGATTTTAAAGCATTGGTCTTGAAAAAGGTGTTCAATATTAATGTCAGTGAGAAATTAGTTCCTTATCTGGGAAGCAAAGGTTACGCTTATATGGGGCCTGGTGGAGACGCTGGTCAAGAAATGGCTATGCCGTGGGGGCTAGTTGATGAATATTTTTCAAAGAGAAGAATTAAAGAATATCAGGTAGCTAACTATGAGATTAAATCGACGCGTAATTTATAATTCCAGGCGATTTATAATATAAAATATCACTGGTTAACCGGGAATATTAACATTGTAGTAATATTTTTTGGGATTATTATGAGATTATACCTAGTTAACCAGCAATAGCACCATGAGCAATCCCAAGCCAGTACAAACCAAAGAATTCAAAGAACAACAATTTAAAGTGTATGCAGAGGAATTGACGGAGCCGTTATCCAAGAAGGTGACGGGAGTTAAGTTACCACAAAGCATTCATGATGCGCTACATGCACTTCCACAAGAAGAGAGAGTGAAATATTTGCGAGGCATTATTAGTGAAGCAGTTAGGCGAGATTTAATTGAATCCTGAGGTAGTCGTACAAGTGATATTGCGACTTTAAGGTGTGTTAACAACGTAGAGCGATCGCCTGATATTGTAGGATGGATTTGCCTTGATTTGAGACTTTTGATTAATTGTCTGGGAGAGAAAAAGGCTTATCCCAAGCGTATTGGCATATTATTACTTGCCAAAGTCTTTAGCTGTCAACGAAAGTTCACAACTCAAATCATTAAAAAACTGACATATTCCCAAATTTGTCGGCAAAGCACAACGTAATTGTCGTCCTTAAAGAGAAAAAGCAACTTGATTTTGCATTGATTGTAGACTTTTGATTAATTGTGTGGGAAGTGCGATCGCACTACTCTAAATATCTGTATCAGCATAATCATCCACCCTACTGCTCGGCGGGCATCAGGAGAAGCAAATGAGAGAACGCGTAGCCAAGCCCAAAAAAGCTAGCACTAGTTCCTTCTCAATACCTAAACTCAGACAACCGACGCGCGGTTTTGGTTTAAACTCCTCTGGGGTCTTGCGCCAAACAACTGCTGAATTGCCATCCCTCAACAAACCTCTAGGACATGACATTAGTCGAATCTCGCTACATCAACAAACAATAACTAAAGTTAACCAGCCGGAAGATGTTGAGGAACAAGAAGCCCAGACAGTAGCACCACAGGTGATGCAGGAGATGAATGAGCCTGAAAATCACCAAACTGTGCAACGGGAAGAACTGCCAGAAGAAGAAGAGGAACGGACAGGGGCAGAATTTCAATCTCAGGAATTAGAAGAATTACAAACGAAGCCTGTTGATTCTTCTCCCCAAGTAGTTACTGAGGAGCAACCAAACGAACCCGTTACCCACGACATTAGTCGAATGTCACTACGCGTGCAAACAAAACTCACAATTAATCAGCCAGGAGACATTTACGAACAGCAAGCTGATACAGTAGCACGCCAGGTAATGCAGAAAATAAGTGAGCCTCGAAATCACCAGTTTATCCAACACGAGGCATCACCAGAGACAGAATTACAAAGGAAATTTCTAGTTGGTTCCACCACTCCTCTGGTACAGCGCCAGGGTGGTGGGGTGGTAAGTACATCTAACCTAGAAACTTCCATCCAACAAGCACGCCAAAATGGGCAGCCACTCTCAAAGGATATCCGGCAACCAATGGAGGAGGCGTTTGGCGCTGACTTCAACGGTGTCAAAATCCACACAGATAGCCGCTCTCACGAACTCAACCAAACCATCCAAGCTCGTGCCTTCACCACAGGACAGGATATCTTCTTTCGTCAAGGAGAATACAATCCAGGGAGTTATGGAGGCAAGGAATTACTTGCTCATGAATTAACTCACGTTGTCCAACAAAACGGTAACGCAATAGGACGGCAAACAGACTCATCGGTAACAGCAGCAGTAACGCCAGATATAGATATTCAGCGGCTTTGTTACTCAGAGTGCGAACAGGAAGAGGAGCTTTTACAAGCGAAAGAACTTCCCGGTGGCACTATCGAACTTGCTCCTGATGTAAATAATCAAGCTTCTCAACAAACCACACAGGATGCTGCTGAGGTTGAGAACGATGTACGCCAGGAACTTGATAACAATCGCGCAACACAAGCAAGTCTTGGCGTTCAATCTCCCGTTGCGGCGGGAACAACAGAACCACCACCCGACGAAAACCCCGAAACACAACCTGAGTCTAAACAAAAGGCGTCGAACTCAGATGTGGTTGACAGCAATTCCGTTGAAATGGCTGCACCCGAAGATGGAACTCAAGCAGACAAGCCCAAAGATGATGTAGAAGCCGATGTCGCTGATAAGCAGAATCCAGAAGCGATCGCTGAAGCTGTCAGTCCGGAAATCAATGCAGATAAAGGTGATGATGTCAAGAGTGAAGACAAAGAAAAATCACCTGAATCACAAGCAGTGAAAGCAGGTATGGCTGAAGCTGTCAATCGCAAAAAGAAAGATATCAAAGATGAAGACGAACAAAAAGCACCCGAATCACAAGCACTAGAAGCAGCTGAGGGTGGTGAGGTTAATCCAGAAGGTTTGGAGAAAGCCGCCAGTCCGGAAACGAAAGCAAATCAAGGTGAACAGATTGGACAGCAAGCTAATGCCGTTCAAGGTCAAGGCTTAGAAAAATTACCTCAATCACAGAGTAATAACCCGAATCCGGAAAGCATGGCGAAAGCCGTCACCCCGGAAACTGTGGCAGAGAAAGAACAAGCTAAAACCGCCGTTTTGGCAGCGCAAACCGAGCAAAATGCCATAAATGCTCAAACGTCGCAATTAGTGGCAACAGGAATTAACTTTGCACCTCCGGAACAGGAAGAGACGGCTCAAGGAGAGGATGATGCCATCTTCCAAGAACAGCAAAAAGCTGAGGCGATGAATATTACAAATAGCTTTTTGGCTGAAGCAGCTTTGCGAGTGCAGACAATTACCCAACTGGGGCCAGGAATTGAAGCGCGTATCCAAGGTTCGACTGAAAATGCCAAAGCTTCTGTAATGGCGGCAGTTGAACAACAAAAGGCAACCGTTACTGCCCAAATTGCCCAGCAGCGCCAGCAAGTGCAAAGTCAAGCACAAGCAATAATAGCCCAAATTCAAACACAATATCAGGCAGCAGCAGCCACAACTTCCCAAACAACTGCCACAGAACGTCAAAAAGTTGCAACAGAATATACAACGTCTCTTCAGAAAGTAGATGAAAGTGAAAGCAACCAACTGGCGAAGATTGAAGAATTTTATACCCAGGCAAAAGAGAAATACCGTGCTGCTGGCACCAAAGTAGGCGATGAAGCGATCGCCTTTGGAGAACAAAAAGCAACTGCATGGGAAGCTCAAATTACAGGTAAAGATGATAACTTCTGGGACGGCCCACTTACAGATAACCGACTCAAGGCCAGAGCCAAAGCAGCCAGAGAAGTAGCCCAACAATACAAAGAGGGGTTAGTTGACGAAGGCAATAAACAAGCTGATGCCGTAGATCAGGGCAAACCCAAGGATATTGAAGGAATCCATAATATTGCTAATCAGTCTCGCCAACAACTGCAAACTCTCCAACAACAAACTTTAGACAATTTAAACTCTGTTGAACAGCAAGTTTTGTCTCAACTCGCAGACGCACAAACTCAGTTGACTCAAACGGCTAACCAAACTCTGCAATCTACATTACAAACTTTAGACCAACAGCAAGCTGCCCAATTGCAATTGTTGTCAGTTTATGGTCAAGGGCAAGTATCGGCAATTGAACGGGATGCCCAAAAGGCGATCGCTTCCATCCAAGATGGCATCAACCAAGCTGCTGCCAGTCTGCAAACTGCCATCCAAGATACCCAAGCCCAACTTGAAGGAATGTCAGCCCCGAATCCAGAGGAGTTGAGCGCCACTCTAGCAGAAATCTTGGCGCAGTTTGACAGCTCTGTGGCTAAAGTCCAAGAGCAAACCGAACAAGGCATTACAGCATCGCAAGAAGGTATTGCCCAAGGAGGGCAGCAAGCGGTTACTGCGGTGAATGGTATTGCCCAAAGTGGATTGGAAGAGTCTGCTGCTGTTTCTCAAGAAGCTAAGACGAGCTTAACTAACTTAAATCAAGGCGCTACAGACACCTTCAATCAAATTCAGCAAGCCTTCACAACCACAGTCACCAATACCACCCAAACAGCCGTCACAGGTTTTGGTCAAGTCACTCAAGGAATTCAAACCGCTTTTGACCAGAGTAACCAAAACATGGAGACTAACTTCCAAAAGAGTGTCAATGACTTGGAAGAAGGTCTGCGTGGGTCAATCCAAGGAGACAAACAGCCAAATCTCGACTCCGATATCCAAAAATACGCTCAAGAAGCAGCAGATAAAGAACAACCGCGCTGGAAAACAGTCCTGAAAGTTTTGCTAGTCATTGCTGTAATTGTTGTGGCGATTATCGTTGCACCAGCAGTGATTGGGGCTGTGGGCGCCTTAGCTGGGGCATTGGGAGCAGGTGCAGCTTTAGCTGGGGGAATCGGTGCAATTGTTGGTGGGGCGATCGTTGGCGCTGTGGCTGGTGCTGTGATTCAGATAGGCAACAACGCCATCGACGGCAAGAACCTGCTGGATGGCGTGGGTAAAGCAGCCTTGGCTGGGGCGATCGGTGGTGCTTTGGGTGGTGCTGGTGGTGTATTCGGTAACATGTTGGCTCAAGCCGGTAGACTGGGGACAGGGCTGACTCAATCGTTCTTAAAGTTTGGCATTGATGTCGCCTTTGATATTGCTGGTGGTGTCTTTGGCAACTTAGCAACAGGAGAACCCATCACTTTAGAAGCAGTTCTCATTGGTGCTGCCATCGGTGCGGCTGTGCAGATTTCTACAGCAAACCTGGGTAGACTTGGTAGATTTGGTCGCGGTGTTCAAGGTATGCAAACCAGAACTTTCCAAGCTGGAGAAAGGTTTGGTACTTCGCTAGGAAATGGAATTAGGAATGGCTTCGGCGGTCAAGTTGATACACCGACAATCGGTAGTCCTGATGTGGATGCACCAAATGTTCAACGTCCGGAAACTGAGACGCCAAGGAGCGATCGCCCAGAAGAAATAGGCGAGTCTAGCGGCACCAGAAGCGATCGCCCAC
>NZ_CAWUDO010000201.1:0-6033 GCF_963920935.1 Nostoc sp. CCY 9925
TTCCTAGCTTCCATGCTTTCAAAATGTCCTAACCTGTGTGACTACGGCTATATGTAATTTTCACAAATGATTTAGGATGGCTATATTAGCAAGGATAACAAGCCGTACAGCAACAGAAATTAAGCCACACCTTGATATAATGCTTGAGCATTTTTTTCATAAACCGATCTTCAAACCCCAACACCAAGCGAAAAGTCGGGGCTGCGGCTTCCCCCGCTCTGAACTTTTCAAGACAGAGAATTTTAAGCGTGTTGCCTATTGCCTATTGCCTATTGCCTGCTATATCAATTACCAATCAGATTCACGATCGCATTAGCTAAATCCATTGGTTCTACAGGTTTCGGTAGGTGTTTTTGAAACCCAGCTGCTAGTGCTTGATTATAATTAATTTCTCCAGCATAAGCAGTCAAAGCGATAGCCGGAATCTCTCCGCCTTTTTCTGGCGGCAATTTTCTCACTTGGCGCAGCAGCATGTAGCCATCCATCAAGGGCATTCCAATATCGCTTAACAAGATATCTGGCTGGGAATCAGCTAGTGCTTCTAATGCTTCGGCTGCGGATGCAACTGCGGTTACAGTTGCTCCATACTGTTCTAAGGCAAAGCTAAAAAAGTCACGTACATCTGCTTGGTCATCCACAAGCAAAATTTGCACTCCCAAAAGTAATGAATCTTCAGTATCCAGTTCTAAGTTAGAAGGTTCCGGGCTGGGAACTCGTAAATCGGCACTTTTGAGCAAAGGTAGCTTAACTGTAAAGGTTGCCCCTTGTCCTTCTCCTAGACTATCTACCTCAACTGTACCACCGTGAAGTTCAACTAAATGACGCACAATTGCTAGTCCTAATCCCAATCCACCAAATATCCTAGTTGTCTTGGCATCTGCTTGGCGGAAGTAGTCAAAGACGTGAGGCAAAAACTCTGGGCTGATTCCCTTACCTGTATCAATCACCTGAATTTGAGCATCCAAGTCAATCTTTTCTAGACGTACTTCTACTCGTCCTCCCTGAGGTGTAAATTTTACAGCATTGGAGAGTAAATTCCACATGATTTGTTGCAAGCGATCGCCATCGCCTAAAACTTTGCCGATATCATTCAGCACTGTTTGAATTTCGATTGACTTGGCTTCTGCTGCTAAACGTACCGTTTCTTGGGCAGCAGCGATCGCAACTTTTAAATCCACTGCATGGAGATTTAAACTCAACTTCCCTTGTAAAATCCGCGACACATCCAGCAGGTCTTCAATCAGTTGGGTTTGTAACTTGGCGTTGCGTTCAATTGTTTCCAAGGCACGGATTTTAGTCGCTTCGTCGAACTTGCGGGTTCTGAGTAACTTTGCCCAGCCTAAAATCGGGTTGAGGGGAGTTCTCAATTCATGAGAAAGAACCGCGAGGAATTCATCTTTAATTCGGTTGGCTGTTTCAGCTTGTGCCCGTGCAGTCTTTTCTGCTTCGTAAAGTTGAGCGCGGGCAATGGCTTGGCCACATTGTTGTCCCAATGTCAATATGAATCCCCGGTCTTCTTCGTTAAATGCTTGGGCAGTAGCAAAGCTGAATCCCAGTGCACCAATGGCTTTACCCTCTGTTATCAGAGGTACAGAAGCCCAAGCATTATTTCCAGTCACAACTATAGCATCAACTAAGTCGGGATAATTTGCCATCAAGGCTTCTAAATTTTGGTAAAAAATAGGCTTCTTAGTTCTGACTGTTTCAGCGATTTGGTTAGCAGCAGTGATGGGAAAATTTGCCCAGGTATCTATGATTGATTTTGGATAGCCAGTTGCTTGTACAACTTTCAAGGTGGTATTTCCCTGAGTCAGTAATACAACAGAACCAGCACAGGCTCCCAAGGCAGCAATTCCTTGGTTCATCACCACATCAGCTACTTCTTGAGGAGTGAGGGCTTCCGAGAGGGCGGCGGTGATACTTTGTAAAAGTACGGTACGATTGACAGAACGCTCAGCGGCTTGTTTTGCCTGTTGAGTTTCTTGGTAGAGTCTGGCATTGTCAATAGCTGTAGCCGCACGCCGAGCAATATCTTCTGCTAAAGCTAAGTCTGCCTGTTGGTAGTGCCGACCTGACTCAGCTGTAAAAAAAGAGATTGCCCCAAATAATTGCCCGCGGGAACGCACTGGAATCACCATTAAAGAATGAATACCCAGGCTTTGCAGTAATTCCAGATGCTCCTGGTCTTGAGCCATCACCAGAAGATGAGAGTCACATAATTTGTGATAAAAGACAGATATTCCTAACTGTAGCTGCTGCACAAGGTGTTGTGCCCCGCTTTTGGGTGGATAACGGCGTTGGATTTGGTCTAAGATATTTTGTTTTGTCGGGTCAGCAATGGCGATCGCAATTTGTTTACTTGACCAATCTTCCTGAAAAACATCTACAATACACCAATCAGCCAAGGTAGGAACTGCTAAATTGGCCACATTGGCTAAGGCTATTTCATAATCTAAAGAAGCAGCCAGTAGGGTGCTGGCTTCAACTAAAAACTGTTGGGTGGCTTCAACTCGTTTGCGTTCGCTAATATCTTCGATGATGCCTAACGCATATTTGAGTTGTCCTTTACTATCCCAAACTGCTGATGAAGTTAAGTTAGTCCAAACAATAGAACCATCTTTGCGGATGTAGCGTTTTTCTAGAGAATAACCATTAATTTCTTCTTGTGCCAAAACTCGCCGAGCATTTTCTCTATCAGCTTCTAAGTCGTCAGGATGAGTAATTTCTTGGAAGTTCATCTGCATTAACTCTTCATGGCTGTACCCAGTAATCTCGCACAGTGCCGGATTAACCTGAAGAAATTGTCCATCCAAGTTTACCAGAGCAATGCCGACAGCAGCTTGGTTGAACATGGCTCGGAATCTTTCTTCGCTTTCTCGCAAGGCAACTTCTGTTTGTTTGGCTGCTGTCACATCTGCCAGAATCATGCCAATTCCCACTGTTTCGCCCATGCGATTGTTGACTGGGTAATAGTTGCCTAGCCAGTGTTGGTAATTTTCGGGTTGTCCTGGTGTGTGGGTACTAATTTGGACATTCAGCAGTGGTTCTCCAGTCTCCAACACCCGTTGTAACTGTACTTCCAACTCAGCCGCCATTTCTGGTAGGACTTCTTGAAATTTGCGTCCTAAGTGTTCTTCTATGGTTAAACCGTTAATGTCAGCGAATACCTGATTAATGCGGATATATCGCAGTTGGCGATCTAAAAAGCATACAGCAACGGGAGCAGCTCCTAGTAGAGCATCTAGAAGAGATAGAGATTCGGCGTAATGTACTAGAGCTTGGTGAATGTCTCGATAGAGTTGGGCATTTTCCACTGCTAAGGCAGCACGATAGGCGACATCTGTTGCTAAAGTCAAGTCAGAGCGATGGTAGCGACGGTCTGATTCGGCGGTGACAAAGCTGATAGTGCCGAGTACTCGCCCTCTTGCGATTAACGGCACAATCATCACAGACTTCATCCCTAATTGTCGAACAACTTCTAAGTGTTCCTGATTCTGAGTATTTGCCACTAATAGCGAGTCAGAGATTTCGGGGATGAGTTCGCTTTGCCCAGTTTGCAGTACTTTAGTAATTGCGCTTATACCTTTGTCATCTTGAGTATACTGCTGGAGTTGACGCGCCAACTCGGCTTTGGATGGGTCTGCATGGGCAATAGCTAAGCGGCGAATGGAACCATCTTCATTGACAATATCGACGCTACACCAATCTGCTAGTTGGGGAACTGAAATTTTGGCAATTTGTTCTAAGGTTTCTTCGTAATCTAAGGAAGTAGATAGTACACTACTAACCTGGGCAATATAGCGGAGTCTATCTTCAGCCTGCTTGCGCTCTGTAATATCCAAAACAAAGAAAGCTCCTCGCTCAAAAGTCCCTTCAAACTGGCTAGCACCTACCAAAATTGGAAAGTGTGAGCCGTCTTTACGGATATATTCTTTTTCATAGGGGGTGCAAGAGGGGCTGTTTTGCAGTTGAATCAGTGCTTGCTCATCGAGTAGTCTATACCCTGGTGGAGTCAGGTTTTGCCAGTTAAGTTTCCCAGAAACTAATTCTGCACGAGAATAACCCAACATATTCAAAAATGCATCATTGGCGTCTGTGATTTTGCCGTCTTTCTCCCAGAAGCCAATGCCAATCATATTTGACTCAACTATGCTGCGAAACTTGGCTTCGCTTTCCCGTAATGTTTGCTCAGATTGCTTTTGTTGAGTGATATCAATGGATGTGATACCTACTCCTAGCAACTGCCCATCTGGTAAACACACTGGATAATAGCTGACTAGACCATAACGATACACCCCAGGCGGATAAGTTTCACCACTGACTTCCTGGTTAAGTAAGGGCTGCTTGCTTGCCATCACTTGCTCAAAGACAGGCTCGATTTGCTCTGCCCATTCCGGTAGGACTTCCCGAAAGGTACGACCAATATGTTGACTTAGTGGTACACCATTAACGGCTGCTAAGGCTTCATTAGCGTGAACGTAGCGAAGTTCGGTATCAAGGAAAGCCAGCGCTACTGGCGAAGTTGTTACCCAAGCATTAAGCAATGCTAAAGATTCATCTTTTTGCTGAAGGGCTTGCTGGAGTTGTTTCTGCAATTTGGTCTTTTCCAGTTGTGCCTGCTGGCGTTGGGTAATATTCACAGCCACGCAAGTAATACCATGAATGCTATTATCTGCATCCTTTAGCGGTTCAATCAGCAAATCATAGTAACGGTTTTCTCCACACGCTGGCAGACAAACCTCTTCACGGGTAGAAAGACCAGTTTTTAATACTCTTTGTTTAATTGTCGTCAATTGCTCTGCTACTGAGGCGGGAAATAATTCAGCATCAGACTTACCCAGGATTTCTTGTGCGGTGTCTCCACTTTGAGGATTATGAATCCATTGGTATCGCAAATTGCGATCGTGCTGAAATATCATAATATCTGAACTGCTCAAAGCTAAGCGAAATCGTTCTTCAGAGACTTTGAGCTTTTGTAAATTTAGATCGGCCCCTCTTTTAGCAGTCTTTAATGCCTCACATAAAATACTAAAGAGCAATCCCTGTAATGCAAACAACCCGATTCGCACAGAATTGGATAGGTCAAAACTCAGTTGAAAAACTGGTGGTAGGAAGAAGTAATTGCTCAGTAGCACAGATAAGAAGGTTGCCAACAGCCCTGATTTCAAACCACCATACCAGGCACTCACCATTACAGCGCTAAAAAATAGTAAAAAAGGAGTTCCGCTCATGCTTAGCCAGGGGTTTAGCATCAGCATTAGCACTAATGCAAATGTGACGTTTAATACAGCAATCCCATAACGCAGTAATTGGGAATAATGAATATGGAGCATCAAAATCTTGGGGATTAACCAATACTTATTGCAGAGGCTGTACACACCCTAAGCTAGTTTGCAAATTTTAGGAATTTATCTCTAGATAGATTTTTGTCTAGTTTTCAAAACTTCTTTTGCTAGAAGCTAATTATCGAATTATGTAGTAAACATAGCCAAAATTTCTGATTAATCTTCTATAGCCATAAAATTGATTTGCTGACGATAAATACCCGATTTCCAAAAAGGTGGTCACCTCAATTAATCGTAAAACTTAGAGAATAAAATCTACTAATGGGCTGGTTGTTTATTAATTAGCCGGAAGATAATACTCCTATTTAGCTTCAAAAGGGTGATTAGCTACTCCCGTACAGACAAGGGTTAATTGCGTCTGTGTACTCTCTACTCCTAACCGTGTACACACCTGACTTTTCACGTCATGTGGAAAAGCTAACGCAAAACCTAACCCCCCAGCCCCCTTCCCTACTAGGGAAGGGGGAGAAATCAAAGCCTCTCTCCTTGCAGGGGAGAGGAATGGAAGCGGGGTTTTCCAGATACCGTGAAAAGTCAGGTACACACAAGTCTTTTAGAGTTACTACGCCAGTAGGCGGCTTAGTTTTTACAAGGCGCAACTCAATTGCAGGACGATGCAACTCAATTGCAGGACGATGCAACTCAATTGCAGGGCGATGCAACTCAATTGCAGGGCGATGCAACTCAA